>JBGSRB010000005.1:0-18858 GCA_041737735.1 Anaerolineae bacterium
CGCCCGCCGTGCCAGCGCCCACACAAGAGGGATCGCTGGCGGGACGCCTGCTGCAAAAACGCAAAGACCGCGAAGATTAGCCGAGCTAACCATGAATCTGACGGAAAACATCCGCATCGCCATCGACAGCCTGTTGATCAACCGCCTGCGCGCCGTGCTGACCACATTGGGGATCATCATCGGCGTGGGCGCGGTGATCGGCTTGATCAGTTTAGGGCGCGGCGTTGAAAACTTCATCGCATCGGAATTTCAAGCGCTTGGCTCAAACGTGCTGTTTGTGTTCTCGTCGGCGCCCACCAGTCCCACGCGCACGACGATTCAACCGCTGACCACGCGCGAAGGCGCAGCGCTGGCGAATCGGTCGATTGCGCCGAGCATCCGTCAGGTGGCGATGGAGTTCACAATCCCCGCGCGAGTTTCCGCTGGCGGGCGCAGCGTGGGGCTGCCAGTGGGCGGCGTGACGCCCAATTTCGCTGATGTGCGCTCGTGGAGCGTGCAAAGCGGATCATTCATCACGCAGACGGACGTGGATAACGTCGCGCGCGTGGTCGTGATCGGAGCGACCACCGTCGAGAAATTGTTCGGGGATCGCACGTTTGATCCGTTGGGGCGCACGGTCGAGATCAACCAGCGCGTATTCACCGTGATCGGCGTGCTGGCGGAACAAGGCGGCGGCTTGGGCGTGATCGGGGATCAGAACGAAGTCGCCTACATCCCGATCAGCACGGCGCAAACGCGCATGGATCAAGCCCGCGCCCGCGACGGCAGTTACCGCGTGGATGTGCTGCACATTCAGGCGATCAGCGAAGACGCCATGAACACCGCCACGCTCGAAATCGAAACTTACTTGAGTGACGCGCACGGCATCACCTTTCAGGGCGAACAAGATTTCACCATCATCAATCAAGCTGACCTGCTGACTTCACTGGGCGCGGTCACGGGGATTTTGACGCTGTTCCTCTCGCTGATCGCGGGCATCTCGCTGCTGGTGGGCGGCATCGGCATCATGAATATTATGCTCGTCAGCGTGACCGAGCGCACGCGCGAGATCGGCTTGCGGAAAGCCGTGGGCGCGCGCGGCGGTGACATCCTGTTGCAGTTCTTGATCGAAAGCCTGATTTTGTCGTTTCTCGGCGGCGCGATCGGGATTCTGCTCGGTGGCGCGATCACGGTGATCGGTGGCATTCTCGTGCCGGACTTAGAACTGACGATCACATCGGACGCGATTCTGCTGGCGACGCTGGTCAGCACGTTTGTCGGCATCTTCTTCGGCATTTATCCCGCCAGCCGCGCCGCGCGGATGCGTCCGATTGACGCTTTGCGGTTTGAGTAGAGAGATCGCGTGATGTTCGGATCGTTCGGTGAAAATGTGCGCGTCGCGCTCAACGGCTTGCTGGCGAATAAATTACGCTCTGCGTTGACCATGTTGGGGATCACCATCGGTGTTGCCGCCGTGATCGTGCTGGTGTCGGTCGGGCAAGCGGTCGATACCTTCGTGCGCGATCAATTTCTCGGCTTAGGGACGAACATCATCTTTGTGTTGGGTGGCGAGGACGAACGCGGCGAAGCGCAGCGGCTCACCCTGCGCGAAGGGCTGGCGATTGCCGATAATGCGCGTGTTCCCGACGCGCTGTATGTGATGCCGCAGGCGAATTTCAACCGCCCGACCAGTTTCGATGGACTGGAAACGAACGGGCGTGTGCGCGGCGTGACCGAAATCTTCCCGACGATCCGCAACCGCGAGATCGCCGCCGGACGCTTTTTCGATGCTGAAGAAGTCGCCGGATTGGATCGCGTGGCGGTGATCGGCACCACCGTGCTGGAGCGCCTGTTCCCCGATACGTATCCCATCGGGCGCACGATCCGCATTGGTGGCATCAACTTCCGCGTGATCGGCGTGATGGCAGCGGTCGGCAGTTCCAATGTGTTTGGCGGCGACGAAAATGATCAGATTTTCGTGCCGATCACGACCGCGCAAACACGCCTGACCGGGGATCGCAGCCTGACGGGTGAACGCCCGATCACCAACCTGCTGATTCAAGCGCGCGATGAGGACAGCATCGACGCCGCCGCGCAGCAGATTCGCCAAACGCTGCGCGAAGAACGTCAGATCAACTTCCGCGCTGAGGACACATTCCAGATTTTCACGCAGACCGACGCGCTATCATCGCTTTCGACGATCACCAGCCTGCTGACGATCTTCTTGGCGATCATCGCGGGCATCTCGCTGCTGGTGGGCGGCATTGGCATTATGAATATCATGCTCGTCACCGTGACCGAACGCACGCGCGAGATCGGCTTGCGCAAAGCCGTCGGCGCGCAAAAACGCGACATTTTGATGCAATTCCTGATCGAAGCGACGGTGATCGCGCTGTTGGGCGGCGGCTTGGGCATGACAATTGCGTTTACCGGCGCGGCGGCGGTGTCCGCCATCAGCAGCGATCTACAGGTGACGATCCAGCTATCGAGCGTGATTCTGGCAACGGCGATCTCCATCGGGATCGGCGTATTCTTCGGCATTTATCCGGCGAATCGCGCCGCATCGCTCAACCCGATTGACGCGCTGCGTTACGAATAGATCATGTCAACCCTGCAAACCTCTACTTGACTCCGATCTCATTATTCGCAGACAATAAAAAACAGAGGCGTTGTAACGCTTCGCTCTAGATTTCTTTATTTACTTTCAACAGGAGTAAACCCACATGATCAGTCAAGGCGATATCGAAGGACGTTTGCGACTGCTGCGTTACGGGTTAATCGTGGTGGTGGTGGTGGCGTTTTTGGTGGCGCTGCTGGCACCTTTCGCCATTGCGTCGCCGTGGGCAACGGAATTCAACGAACTGGCACGCGCGGCAGGTGTCGAAGAACGCACAGTTGCCATCACCGACTATCTCGGGTCAGCGCTGCTGGCAACCGTGATCACGGCAGTGGTGTGCGCGGTAATCTATTTCGCCTACAGCACCATTCTCAAGCGCCAAAGCGCCGTCTAAGCGCGCATGTGATCTTCACGGGGCATCCCCCTGCGGATGCCCCACCAAGCGACTTCAAATTCCCCTTAATCTCACCATATCAGAAAATTTACTTTAATCATGGGGATCACCTCCGCGATTCCACGACATTTTGCGTTATAGTGAATACAAAGTCTACTCAGAAGTAAGGTCGTGTTCTCATGCGTTTTTCGCCCATGTCCCTCACGCTAACGCGCGTATTGGGTCTAGGTGTGGTTACAGCGCTGCTGGCAGCCTTACCGAGTGTGACGCAGGGAACACCCAACTTCGGCTTGATGTTGCTCGTATTTGTGACGACGATCATTACGCTCAACATCCGCGCACCGCTGCACGGCATCGAATTGAGCGCCGCGCACGGTCCGGCGCTGCTGCTGCTGTTCGGCTTGCCACCTGAGGCACAAGGCGTCTCCTTATGGACGCTGACAGTGGCGGGCGCGGTGGGCGAAATCATCTATCAAGCGCGCCGCCGCCAACCTCAAGCGGGCGATCAGCGGGTGCTGCGGCGCACGGGCGCGCATGTCGTGCTGGTGTGCGCAGCGCTGACGTTCAGCTTCAGCTTGACTACGTTCGTGCTGCGCCTGTTGAACGTGCATCTGCCGATCCCGGTGCCTAATTTCGCGCAACTGCTGGCTGTCACGATTGGCGCCATCATCCTCACCTTGACGTATTACATCGTCCGGTTGAGCGAAGTCGTGCTTAATCACAGCAATTGGCGCGCCTATTGGCGTGTCACCTTAGCGCGCGATGCACTGCCCGCTTTTATACTGTTGATACTGCCGATAGTCTTAGCCATAGGCGGCGCCTCGATTTACAACACCCAACGCGCCGAATTTAGCGCACTCTACTTTACCTTCATGCTGCTGACCATCAACGCACCCGCGCTCATCATCAGTATTCAGCGCCAACTGCGCCAGCAGGTTCAAACACTGAGCGTGCTAGCCAGCATGAGCAGCGCCATTCGCGCCAATCTCAACGATCAAGCGCTGCTCAACGTGATCTACGAGCAGGTGCGCGCGCTCATCCACATCGAAAGCCTGTATGTCGCGCTTGTGCAAGATCAGTATGTCAGCTATCCGTTGGTGATCCACGAACAACAGCCCGTAACGCACCTTGGCGAATCCCTCGAAGCGGTGATCGGCACACCGTTTCATCGTGTATTCATGACGGGCGAGCCATTATTGATCGAACAGAACGCCGCGCGCGTGACCAGTGCTTGGGGGCTAAGACTGCCGCAGTCCACCATCGAAGCGTGGATGGGCGCGCCGCTGCTGCGCGGGGATGCGTGCATTGGCGCATTAGTGATCACGTCGCAAGACCCACTGCGCCGCTTCACCAGCGATGATCTGCGCCTGCTGACGATTGCCGCCGCCACTACTTCGACCGCGCTCGAAAACGCCGACTTATACGCCCAGCAGCGCGCGCGCGTCAGTCAAATGATGATGCTCAATCAGGTGTTGACGCTGCTCAACAACACGCTCTCGCCCGATGTCGTGATCGACACCGTGATCTCGTCAGCGTCGATGGTGGCGGAAGCCGACGCGGTGGCGGTCTATCTGTATTGGGACGATGCACGCTCAACGCTGGCGTTGGTGCGTTCGGCAGGCTTCAGCAGCGAAGCGAGCGCCGCCCTGCCCGATCCGCTGTTGAGTGAGGCGCTGGTCACGCGGCGGATCGATCAACTCGCGCCCTTGGTGATCAACGATGTGCAGCGCGATGAACGCGCCCACACCATCCGCGCGACGATGTTGATGCAAGACGTGCGCGCGTGGATCGAACTGCCCTTAAGTTTTGGCGGTGTGGGCATGGGCGTGCTGACGGTCTATTACACCCACGCGCGCGAATTCGCGCCCGAATTGATCGAACTGCTGCGAACTTTCGCGGCGCAAAGCGCACAGGCGATTTACAACGCGCGCCTCTACACCATCACCGATGAGGAACTCGAACAGCGCGTGGGACAGTTGTTAGCGCTGGCACAGTTGGGCAGCGAATTAACCGCCACCATGTCGCTGGTCGAAATTTGCGATCAGGCGCTCGATCTGGCGCTGGCGGTCACGGGCAGCAGCGCGGGCGCGTTGTTCTTGGGCGCGGCATCCGATCAAGCGTATGAACTATTGGTTTCGCGCGGCTATCCGTCGGATTTAGTGCAAGCCAACCTTACAGCATCCAACAGCTTGACGCGGCGCGCGCTGAACAGCGGCAGCGTCGTGATCGAAGGCGACGTTAGCACCAACCCGCATTACCTCACCCTGTTGGAAGGCATGAACGCGCAGATCAGCATCCCGTTGCTGCGTGCCGGTCAAGTGATCGGCGGGCTGACGCTCGAACACAGTCAGCCGCACGCCTTCGATGATGACGATGCCCATTTCATCAGCCAGTTGGCAAACCAAACCGGGATCGCGCTGCAAAACGCGCGTCTGTTCCGTGAAATCAGCGAAGCCAACGAGCAAATGCGCGTGATCCTCAACGCGATGCAGGAACCGCTGATGCTCATTTCGCCGGAAGGCGCGACCATTTTAGCCAACCCGCGCATCGAAGCGCTAGGCATTGAACCGCAGCGCTTGTTAACGCACACCATTTACGAACTGGAACCCCGCGCCGATGCTGAAGGCGACCTGTTAAAAGCGCTCGGCTTTCCAGATTGGGACGCACTCAAGCGCCTGCTCACTTTCCCTGAACAAGAAACCGCATCGACCGCGTATGAACTGCACCACCCCGACGGTGTGCGCCACATCGAGCGCCAAGCCATCGCCGTGCGCGACGACGACGGGCGCTTGATCGGCGCGCTGCTGGTGTTCTATGACCACACCGAGCGCGTCGAACTAGATCAGGCACGCGAAGAATTTTCGCGCATGTTGGTGCATGATCTGCGCAGCCCGTTGGCAGCGGTCATGACCAGTTTGCGCTTGCTGAGCGATATCGCCCCGCTGGACAGCAACGCCAAGCCCATGGTCGAAATCACCGCCAACGCCGGACGCAGCGCGATCACCAAGCTGCTGCATCGCATCGACGCCATTCTCGACGTCGCCAAACTCGAAGATAACGCGCTCGTTCTCGACACTGAACCGATCAGCTTGCATGTGCTGGTTGAGAATGTGTTCAATGAACTTAATGCGCTCGCCCGCGAATCACGGATTAAACTGAGCGCCGATCTGGATGGACTGCCGCCGCTGGACGCCGACGCTGATAAGGTTGAACGTGTGCTGCTCAACCTGCTCGATAACGCACTCAAGTTCAGCCCACAAGGGGGCAGCGTGACCGTGCGCGCGCACACACTCGACAGCAGCGGATTCGCACAGATCGACGTGATCGATACCGGTCCCGGCGTGCCGAATGAGTATAAAACGCGCTTGTTCGAGCGTTTTGTGCAGGTGCGGGGTCAGCACGGATCACGGCGCGGCAGCGGCTTAGGGCTGACCTTCTGTCGACTGGTGGTTGAAGCACACGGCGGCAGCATCTGGATTGATGATAACCCCACAGGCGGCAGCATATTCGCCTTCACACTGCCCGCCGCCAAGCTGTCCAGCGGGGATAGCGCGTCCATCATGGATATAGACCAACTCTCTTGACCCCTCTTGACACTCCAAAACCTTCGTGCTACGCTGATGCAAGTTTAAGCACGGGGACAGCAACAATTCATGAACGCACAACCATCTTTTCAAATTCGCAATTATCGTTCGGATGATCTCGCGGGTGTCGTCGCGCTGGTGAACGCGCAGCGGCTGCATCATGGCAATGAGCGCACCTTCACGCTGGATGATTATCGGGTTTTTCTCGAAAGCCCGAACATCGATCAAGCGCAGGATGTGTTCGTCGTGCTTGATCCAAGCGGGCGCATCATCGGTTATGCCGACATCGACTTGACGCCGGGTTCACAGCGGGTGTGGTCAAGCATTGATGTCGCGTTTGATGCGCCTGATCACGACACGATCATTTTGGCGCTGCTGCATCTGCTCGAAGCGCGCGCGGTCGAAAAAGCCGGCGCTGAACTCACCGCTGATCAAGGGATCGAGCTGCGCTTAGGCGGATATGCCACGGAAACGGTGCTGTTAGGGCTGCTGCAAGCGGAAGGCTACGCGCACATCCGTGATTTTTACGAGATGCACATTACCTATGCGGGTGTGCAGGAAGCGCCGCCGCTGCCCACTGGCATCGAACTGCGCCCGTTTGACGCCGAACAGCACGCTTATGCGGTGTTTGAAGCGCATAACGACTCGTTCACGGAACACTGGGGCTATGAGGCAGCGACGTGGGAAGAATGGAAGCATTACCGCCTCTCGCCCGAAATGAATTACGACGTTTGGCTAGTGGCGTGGGAAGGCGATCAGGTAGCCGGGATCGCGCTCAACCGCATCATCACCGATAAGCCCGACTACGGGTGGACGATGACGCTCGGTGTACGCCGTCAATGGCGTAAACGCGGGTTGGGCATGGCGCTGCTGCAAGGCAGTTTCGCGGCGCTGCAAGCCGCAGGCTGCACGCACAGCGGCTTAGGCGTTGATGCTTCTAACACCACGAACGCGGTCGCGCTGTATGAGCGCGCGGGGATGCGCGTTCAATCGCGCCACATGACGCTCAACAAGCAGGTGCGCGCAGGCGTGATCACGCCGGATGAAGCGCCGATCACGTCCTAAAATCGCGCTTAGAACCTCACGCCCCATTCGCACGCAGAAACTCCGCGATCAACTCGGCGGCGCGCTGCGCGGTCGCGGGCGTGAGGTGCAGTCCATCGAACGTGAACTGAAAGCCGCCTTCCACGCGCGCGGTCTCGTAATCATTCCAGCCGCGCTTTTCGCGCGCGCCAATCGTGAGGATGAAGCCAACATCCAAGTCGGGACGGTCAGGCAGATCATCCGGTGGAAAGTGCGCCATCAAGTCTAACACCGGAACGCTGAACGACTCGGCAATCTGCGCGGCGCTGGCGTTGTAGTCGCGCAGCGCGGCGGCGGTGGTGGCGTTGTACTCGTTCGGCTCTAAGCCGATCCAGACGAGAATGTGCGCGGCGTGCAGCGTCGTGATCAAGTCGCGGTAGGCGCGCGCGAACAACTCCGGCGTGACCATGCCCTCAGGAAGCTCCATCGCCTGCCGATAGTATGAGCGCGTTTTCGGCTGGCTGTAGCTCACCGCGTCGTTGCCGCCCACCATGATGAATACGCCGTCGGGCTGGTGCGCGATCACGTCACCCTCAACACGGCGCAGCAGGTTGACCACCGTGTTACCGCCCACGCCCGCATTGATCAACTCGTGTTCGGGCAGCAGCGGCACGAGCGACTGAAAATAACTGCCGCCATACCCTACCCACGTTAGGCTGTCGCCCAAGCAAACAATTTTCACGCTTGTTCCTCTTTCAGCATGGCTTGCACCAGCGCCAACGTTGCCGTGACGCCGGGCAGTGCTTGTTCCCATAGCAGATCGACGGGCAGCGTCAAGCGCGGCAGGATCGCGCTGTGATAGACGCCGTTTGCATCCAGCGGAACGCGCTCATACAAGCCAGCGGCGTTACGTTGATAGAATTGTGCATCGTCAAAACGCGGATCAATCAGCCAGTATTCCGCGACACCCGCGCGTTCATATTCGGCATACTTGGCGATGCGATCCGTGCGTTCGCTGCCCGGCGACACGATTTCGACGACTAAATCCGCCGCGCCTGTGATGTAATTCCCGTGAATATAATGCAGGTGTTCGGGCAGCAGCACTTGCAGATCAGGCGCGCGCGCAGGCGCATCGGGTGCGGGGCGCATAAGCATGGGATCGTGCAAGACACGTCCTCCACCCGTTAATTCCAAATATGCGGAAAAGAAAGTGATCAGGAAAACTGTTAAAGCGTTGTGACGTTCATCAATCCCCGGCATTTTGATCACATACCCCGCGAACCATTCGTAATGACCTTCGCCGTAATCCGCCGTGAGGAATGCCTCAAACGTCACGTCCTGCGCGACCACCTCACTGCCCTTGAGGAAGTTGTACAGCGTATCGGTGGTTAGTGGCGCGGTTTGCATCGCCATCATACTGCCTCACACCTAACGAACGGACTGTGTGTATTGTCGCGGATTAAGGGGTGTGCGTCAAAAAATCTCGCGGTCGGGCTGCTGCTGATACGCGGGTAAATGGCTGACGCACTCCAACCAGCGATTCAAGAAAACGGCACGCAGCGCGGTATGATTTTCCATGATGCTTTCCGGCGAGCGTCGCAGCAGGGGAATCGCGTCACGCTGCACAAAACGCGCGAGTTCAGGCTGCGGCTGCCAGTCATCCACCCACGCCGCCGCCGAATGGCTGATCAAGGTATGAGACAGTGTGCCAAGCGGCATTTTGGGTCGTGTCAGCAGTTCGGCGGGCAAATACCCCTGCAACGCCCGGCGGATCAAGCCTTTGCGCTTGAACAATGGCTGCGGCGGCATCGACAGTAAGAAGTCGATCAGGCGCAGATCGAGAAACGGCATCATCACGGGCAGCGGCGTGAAATCAAGCCGATGGAAATACTCGCCCTCAGGCGACCAATCCGGGAACGTGAGATATTTATGCACGGTCGGGCGGCGCGGATGCACGGGAGAGGGCTGCCAGCGCCACAGCGCGTCGTAGCGTTCGCGCAGGTGCAAGCGCTGCTCATAATCGGGATTCAGCCACGTCGGACGCTTATACGCAGCGATGGGCGGCTGCCCGCGCTGACGCAGCCAACGCGCCACGCCGCCCAATGCCGGACGCTTACCATTCACCCGCCACAACTCACGATACAGGCGCACAGCGTCGGCAAACGGCAGCTTGCCCAACACATCGATCAGCGGCTCATCGAATAAGCCTTCATCGCTGCCCTGCCCATACACGCCGACAACTGCCATTTCCGCGAAGCGCTTGCGAACGGCGCGATCCACGCCCGGCTGAAGAATTTCGCCCGGTTCGATCACGTCCGCTAACGGCGGCACGAATAGATACTCATCCACAGGCAGAATGTGATGCGACAGATTGAGCGACCGCGACACCAGTCCCGCATAGTAGGCTTCGTTATCCGGGTGGATGCGATCATACACGCTGGTGACGATCTCGATGTGCAAGTTGAGTTCGCCCGCATCGACCAGATGCTTGGTCAGTGCCACCAGCGCGGGCGAATCCAAGCCGCCGCTCATCGAGAATAACGCGCTGCTGACGCGCAGGCGGTCTTTGAGCGCTAGCTTGAGCAGTTCACGGTAATGCTCGACATAATCCTTAAGGCGCGGATAATGCAGCAGCGGTTGATCAACCGGCATCGACCAATAGCGCGTGATGCTGAAGTGTTCCGCGCTGGCGATCAATTTGTGCGCGTTCGCTAAGCGATGAATGTCGGCGAAAGCGGTCAGCGTCTTGTCATAGCGGCTGACGCGCCCCAACAACAGAAAATCACCGATGGCGGTTTCGTCCGGTTCGGCGCTGACGGACGGATGCAGCAGCAGCGCGCTGATCTCGGTGCTGATCAGCAGCCCGTTGGCGATGCGCGCGTAGAACAAACGGCGCAACCCCATCGGATCGCGCGCGGCGAAGGCGATGCGGGTGCGGCTGTCCCAGATGACGAACGCGAAATCACCCAGCAGACGCTCCAAGCAGGCTTCGCCCCACGCCAGATACGCTTGCGCGATCAAGCCGCTGTCGGGATCGGTCAGTTCAGCCCGCCGTCCAGCGGATCGCAGCGCCGCCACCAGATCAGCTCGCGCGTCTAAGCGGGCGTTTGCCACCAGCGTAATGCCCTCAACGACGACGGGTTGCTGTTCGCTGTAGGTTTCCGGTGTGGTGGGTTGCAACGCATGACCAAAGCCGATCTGTCCGTCGATGTGCTGACGCTGCGCGGCGGGTCCGTGATAACGAATACGATCCACCATGCGCGCCAGCAAATCAGCGTCAATGGGTGTGTCGTCAAAGTGGATGATGGCAATTAAAGCGCTCATACGATTTTGGCGACCCGTTCCGGTGTGAGATCAGCGCCATAGCGAATGCGATAATTATCCGCAATGTTGCTGCGATCATTGATCACGAAATTATGATGTTCCACCCACGCATGACCCGCGTCCTGGTTAAAGCCGATCTGAATCTGGCTAGGCAGACGATACCAACGCAGCAGCCACCACAACGCCAGTGAGCGCCGCAAACAATTAGCATGAGTGATCGCCGCACCGCGATGCACTGTGCGGGCAACTTGCAGCGCGCGCGTGAGATCAGCCCGATCCGCGGGCGGCGTAGGCGCACAGCGCAGCAGCAACCGCGCGGTGCGCTTATAACCCAGCACGCGCATTGACCCATCGATCAACAGCAGCAGCGCGATCACGCTGCCAGCGCGGATAATCCGTTTGACGCTGTTCATTGGTTTTATTCGGCGTGCAGTTCGATGAATTGGAAGGCGTGTAGACGTTCGAGAAACACGCGCAAATCAGCGCGCAGGTCTTCGCAGTTGACATCATATTCGGCGCACAAAACGCCCGCCGCTTCATCGAACGAAGCGGCATTGGTGATGACCTGCCACATCCGCAGCGCCACACCGTTCAATGTGTAATATTTTTCCGTGTTGAGGTTGAGAACGACGGTGGCTTCGTCGAATTCGTGCATAAGCAGGTTTTCGGCAACGGTGATCCATGCCATAAGAACGACTTACTCCTGTGAGTGTGAATGATGAATGGGATCGGCGTCATCGGGAAGATCGGTCAAGGGAATTTCGGGCGGCGTCACCGTGGGCGCGGCGTCGTCTTGACCGATAAAGGGGCGCATATGAAACGTGCGCTTGTGTTCACTGAAGCGCGTTTGATCCACGTCGATGCCGCGCATATATTCGTGATCCGGCTCATATTTGGGCTGATCCAGTCGATCCTTGCGGCGCAGCGCCCAATTGGTGAACGTCGTCATGCGTTCGTCGTATTCTGCCCCGTGCGTGACGATGCGCGCATCCACCGCTTCAGGCAGTTCACGCGGGAACGGCACGATCTGCACCAGCGGTTCGCCCACTTCAAACGTCGCGCCGATCATGGGCAGCATCATGCGGAAATTCAACGTGAAACTGCTTTTGAGCCAGTCGGTTTCGACCATGCCTTCCATGAACAGCACGGGCAGTTTCCAGTGGTTCGGCACCGGGCGGATCAGCAAGTTCATGCCCGGCGAGGTTTGCACCAAAAATTGCGGCGCAATCGTGAACGTGCCATGACCAAACCAGGCGTGCGCCCAATGTTGATCGGTTTCGTCCATCGTCACGACAACATCATCGCGCCCGCTGCCGCCCTTCCACACCGCCTTAAAGCGAAACGGATTATGCAGCGTCCACCCGACGGTGTTGGCGCTGGTCAACGGCAGGCAGCGATAAAAATTCGTCGTGAAGTAATCGCGTTTGACTGCCGACGGGCGCAGCATGGCGCTTAAGTCGTATTGAATATCGGGATAGGGCAAAATGTGGACGAACGGTTGATCAGTCATGATTGATTATGCGCTTGTGTGCTGCAAAACAGCTAGATTATAACAGCGGAATCACGTTTGGGGAAATTTTTTGTGCTGCGGGTTCGCCTTACGTCGTCGTATCTAAGCGGGCGTTGGCGCAGATCGTTTCGATCTGATCGCACACCGCGCGCAGCGTGTTGAAGATGATCGGGCAAGTTGCCGCGCCGCCGATGGTGTCGGTCAACGTCCAGCGGAAATCAGGCGTAAAGTTCGGATAAGCGCGACAAGTTTCCGGTCGATGGGCATAGACGCTGCACAAATTGCCCGCCAACAACGGACAGGGGCGCGCGCTGATCGTTCCCCATTCGCCCAAGCGCTTGCCATTGGCGCGATCCACATACTGCGCGATGACAGCACTGGGCGTTTGCTCCATGCCGCGCGCCAACCGCGCCGCGTCCGCGGGAACGAGACACACATGCAGGGTGCGACAGCAGTTGGCGCACTGCGTACAATCGATGCGCGCGCTGACTTCCGCGGCGATGGCGGCGATCTGCGCGTCGAGAACATCCTCAATCAGCAAATCATCGTCTTGCAGGCGGTCGCGCAGCGCGATGAATTGGTCGTAATGCGCTTCTGCCAGCGCAGGCAGCGCAGCGAGATCAAACATGAGGTTCATTTTATTTAACCCTGACCCATGCACACATGGCGGCGTGCGGCAAACCACTATGAGCGAAAGCAGCGAACATCTGACCGCACATTTGCGCGGCTATATCCCAACTTATCCCAGTTTTATCCCAAATATGCGCGGCGCGACCCTCAACCATAAGCAAACCGGTCTTTAACTTGGCGCGCCGTGCGCTATGCCTTGCGCGCGCCGCGCCCCACCGTTATCATGAGCGCCGATTTTAATCATAGCAGCAGCGACAGGAAAATGTTGTGATCGATCTGCTCAAAGTGGTGGTGCTGGGCATCATCGAAGGCATCACTGAATTTCTGCCCATCTCGTCCACCGGACACCTCATCGTCGCGGTTGCTATCTTACAGCCCAACTTCAGCGAGGCGCTGGAAGGCACGTTCGAGATTTTCATTCAACTGGGCGCGGTGATCGCCGTGATCGCCTTCTATCGCGCCGATTTATGGACGCAAGCGCGCACCATCACGAGGGATCGCGGCGTGCAGCGGTTCTGGTTGGCAATTGCGCTGGCGTGCGTTCCGGCGGCGCTGCTCGGCTTTACGCTGCGTGATTTTATTAAAGACGTGTTATTTTCGCCCGTCGTTGTGGGCATCTCGCTGATCATCGGCGGCGTGCTGTTCATTCTGCTCGAACGCCGCTTCGCCCAAGCCACCACACCGCCCCCCACGCAAACGCTGGAAGCGATCACGCTGCGGCAGGCGTTGATCATCGGCGTGGCGCAAACCCTCGCGCTGATTCCGGGCGTGTCGCGCGCGGCAGCATCGATCTTCGGCGGCATGTTAACGGGCTTAGATCGCGCAGTCGCAACCCGCTTCTCGTTCTACTTGGCGATTCCGACATTGGGCGGCGCCACGGTGATCGATCTGCTGTTGAGCTTGGATGAGATCAGCGGGGATGATCTGCTTTATCTCGCGGTGGGCGCAATTGTATCGGGCATTGTCGCGTGGATCGCGATTGGCTGGCTGCTGCGTTACATCTCGCGCAATACGTTTGTGTCGTTCGGTTATTATCGCATTATCGCGGGCGTGATCATCCTGATCGCCGCCGCGACTATTTTGGCATAGGGTCGCCATGTCTGCGTCTGTACTCACCCTCAGCACCCGCGCGGCGTATCAGACGCTGCTGGATGCCGTCGCGCTGCAACCGGAAAATGCCGACCAGCCTGCGATTCACTATCTCGCGCTGGAAGCCGATCCGATCACCGTGACGCGCGCCGAGTTTCAGCATAACGCCCGCGCCTACGCCGCCGCGCTGACCGCTGTCGGGATCGCGCCGCGCGATCTGGTCGTGATCGCGCACACGCAGAATTTAGAGTGCATCTATGCGTTTTGGGGCGCGCTGCTGATCGGCGCGATCCCGTCGATGTTCCCCACGCTGACCGAAAAGCTCGATCCTGACATTTACATGCGCGGCATGGCGGAATTAGTCGCGCTGTCGGGCGTGCGCGTCGTGCTGACGACCGATGAATTTGCGCCGGAACTCTCCGCGCGCGTGACCTGCCCCGTGTATGGATCAACGGCGCTGCTGGCGGCGCCTAGCGGCACGCTGACAGCATACACGCCTAATGCTGCCGAGATCGCGTTTTTACAGCATTCTAGCGGCACTACGGGCTTGCAGAAGGGTGTCGCGCTCAGCCATGACGCGGTGTTAAATCAACTCGCCAGCTACAGCGACGCGATCGCGCTGACCAGCGCCGATGTGATCGTCAGTTGGCTGCCGTTGTATCACGACATGGGCTTGATCGCGGGTTTCCTCATGCCGCTGATTCAGGGCGTACCGCTGGTGTTGATGTCGCCGTTCGAGTGGGCGCGCTCACCCGCCATGCTGATGCGCGCCATTCATGACTATCGCGGCACGCTGACATGGCTGCCCAATTTCGCCTACAACCACTGCGCGCGGCGGATTCGTCAGCGCGACACCGAGGGACTTGATCTGGCGTCGATGCGGTTGTTCATCAACTGTTCCGAACCCGTGTATGCGGAAAGCCACGCGCTGTTTGCCGAACGCTTCGCCGCCAACGGCGTGGTGCCGGATATGCTCGCGGTCAGTTATGCGATGGCGGAAAATGTATTCGCCGTCACGCAGACGCCGCTTAACGCACAACCCGCGCTCGACGTGATCGACCGCATCGCGCTGGAAAGCGATCTGCACGCCGTGCCTGTGCCAACATATCACGCGCACGCCGTAACCAAGGTGTCATGCGGCGCGCCGATCGCTGGCACGCAGGTGCGCGCGCTCGACGCCCACGGCGCGGAACTGCCCGAACGCCAGATCGGGGAACTCGTCGTCAGCAGCGATTGTATGCTCACGGAATACTATCGCCGCCCCGATCTCGATCCGTTCGTGGACGGTTGGTATCGCACGGGGGATCGCGGTTATATCGCGGGCGGCGAAATCTACGTGATCGGGCGCTCGAAAGACCTGATCATCAACGCGGGCAAGAATGTGTATCCGCAAGACATCGAAGCGATTGTCAACGGGGTGGCGGGAGTACATCCGGGGCGGGTGGTGGCGTTCGGCGTTCCCGACGCGCGCGAAGGCACAGAATTGATCGCCGTGATCGCGGAAACCGACGTGACCGAAACCGACGCCCGCAAAGCCTTAAGCGCGGCGATTCGCGCGGCGGTGGCGGCATCCAGCACAGTGACGTTGAGCTATGTTGAACTGGTCGATGCCAAGTGGCTGATCAAAACGTCGAGCGGCAAGATCGCGCGCGGTGCGAATCGCGAGAAATGGCTAACGGCGCGCGGCGCATCCTGAAAGCGGAGGTCAATAGGTGTTTTTACCTATAGGCGTCAGCGCAGCCGTGTAAGCCAAGCATTCATGAAGGTTCTTAAAGCGTTACAATGCAGCACGAAGTCGCAGCACTGGTGCAATCAGCCGTCCTTATGTGCGCCTTGTGACCCCTTTGCACCTAATCCTTAACAATGCTAACGCGCGTTTTCTCGGTTATACAGCGCCCAATCAGCTTTCTTCACAAAACATCTATTTCCCTTTTTGACGAAAACATGATAATTTTAGTACCAATGGACTAGCGACGCGTGAAGTCGGTTTTCAGGGAGAGAGAATGAATATGAAGGCGCTGAAACGTATCAGCATTTTTGCAGTTTTTATCACGGTTTTACTCGTGACGGCAGTGCCGTCGTTCGCGGCGCAGGCAGGAACTATCGATAGCATCTCGCAAAGTGGTTGCACGGTTAATGTGACCGTCACGACCACCGGCGACGCTGGCACCTACCGCCTGTTGGTTCTGGACGGTGGTCTCCAGTATGCGTTAGTCACATTTGCGGGCAGCATGGGTCAAACGCAAACCGTTTCGTTCCCGGTGCTGAAAGTGGTCGATGATGACCCGATTGCACCCGGTGCCGGTTCGGGTGTTGGTGTTGGCATCTACTTGATGGATGCTGACGGTTTCAGCTTCGCGGATATTCTCGACGTCGATGAGAACTTCACCATTTTCAGTTCGCAGGAATGCCAAGATGCGTACTTTGCGGCACTGTGCGCGCAAGGTTCAATTCCTGAGGGTTCGGTTGTCGGCGCGCTGCCTAACGCGCAGCTTGCCTACTACGCCCCCGGTTTAGCCACGGGCAACCCGCAGGTCATCCTCAACCCCGGCACCTACTGGGTGGTGGATGTGCGCGATGGCTTCTACCAGATCATTCTGGCGTGCCAACTGTTGTGGGTTCCGATTGAAACCATGGGACCCAACTTCGACGAGGTGTGGTTCGGTCGTCCGCTGCCGACGATCAGCCTCCGCTAAAGGCTCTATGCCTCAGCATTAAGCAAAAAAGGCGGCTCATGGTTCATGAGTCGCCTTTTTCGATCTTCAGCCTCAATCCAGTGCGCCCACATGCACAAAATCAGCATATAATTAGACATTGACCGTCGTGGGGTGAAACACGACGCGCGTCTGGTTTTCCCCATGTATGTGAAGGACAACCCATGAATAAGCGCATGGTCGATTTCATTCGCGCGCTGCGGGCGGCGGGTGTTCGCATTTCGCTGGCGGAAAGCATCGACGCCATGAACGGCGCTGAAGCCGTTGGCGTTCACGATAAGAACGTGTTTCGCTCAGCCATGAAAACAACGCTCGTCAAAGAGGCGCGCGATCAGGCTAAGTTCGAGTATTTCTTCCCGCTGTTCTTCGACTCGAACCGCCCACCGATGGAAAACATCCCCGACAACCTGACGCCCGAACAACAGCAGCAGTTACAGCAAGCGCTGCAATCGCTGATGGGCAACATGGGCGCGCTGCGTGACCTGCTGCGCCAATTGATTCAGGGGCAGCCGTTCGATCAAGGACAACTCGATCAAGCGGGGCAGCAAAGCGGACTCGATGAAGGCAGCGAGATGAACCAGCGCGGGTTTTTCGAGCGCCGCGTGCAGCGTCAGTTGAACATGCAGCAGCTTCAGCAAGCCATCAACGAACTGCTCGAAGAACTCGAAGCGATGGGCATGGATCAGGCGGCGCTGGACGAACTGCGCGAGATGCTCGAACAAAACGCGCAGGGCTTAAGCGATCAGGTGTCGCAATATGTCGGCGCGTCGTTAGCCGAACGCATGGCGAATCAAGAACCCGAACCCAAGCCCGATCTGCTCGATGTGCCATTTGATCACTTGAGCGACAGCGAAGTGGACGCGATCCGCGATGAGATTCGCCGCCTTGCCGCGCGCTTACGCAGCCGCGCATCGCTGCGCCAGAAGCGCGCCAAAACCGGCACGCTCGACCCACGCCGCATGATGCGCGCCAACATGAAATATGACAGCGTGCCGCTGGAACTGCGCTTCAAGACCAATCACGTCAAGCCCGCGCTGGTGCTGATCTGCGACATTTCCACGTCGATGCGCTACTGCGCCGAATTTTTGCTGACGCTGATCTACGAACTGCAAGATCAAGTCGGGCGCACCAACAGCTTTGTGTTCATCGGCGATATGGTGGACATCAGCATGGTGTTCAACGAGATGCAGCCGCAGGAAGCCGTCGCGCGCGTGCTGACCGAGAATCGTCCCGGCTATTACAGCACCGATCTGGGCAACAGCCTGAACACGTTCAAGCAGAATCACATGTCCACCGTGACGGGCAAAACCACGGTGATCATGTTGGGCGACGGACGCAACAATTACAACGATCCGCGTCTCGACATCATGAGCGATATCATGAGCAAAAGCCGCCGCGTGATCTGGTTCAACCCGGAAACGCCGGGCATGTGGGGAACAGGCGACAGCGACATGCACCTGTATGCGCCGCTGTCATCGGGTGTGTTCAAGGTTAGCAACTTGCGTGAGTTGGGCGAAGCGGTCGATAAAATCCTGACGGATGGCTAGGCGTCACATCAACCAGCGCGCCGCTGATCAGGACGCATCATCGGCGCGCTGAAGCTGTTCCAACAACGCATAATGCGGATGATCGCGCCACGCCGCGCGCCCCGTTTGATGCTGCTCCACTAACCAGATCGCGCGTTCACTCGCGCCCGCCGCGCGCAGTAAGTCCGCGCCCCACGCCGGATGCTGAGCATAGACTGCACACGCACGCGCAGCAGCGCTGATCGGCGCTTCGTGGGCGCTTAACACGGCGAAGCGCAGCGGCACTAACTGTTTGAGCGCCACCGCCAGCGACTTTGACCACACACTTAACGGATAGCGCATCTTGCCCACATCGTGCAGTAGCGCCGCCACCGCGAGATCAGCAGGCGGGCGCGGATCAGCCTGCAACACGCGACGCAGCACCCGCAACCCGTGCTGCTGCTCAATCGGCGGCATGGCGTAAAACAG
>JBGSRB010000031.1:0-2574 GCA_041737735.1 Anaerolineae bacterium
GCGAACAGGATGATCAGGCAACCCGCGTGCGCGAGGCGTGGAAAACGGCGCAACCCCGCCGCCGCCAAGATCGCCAGCGCGACGATCACGCCTTCGCTCAAGCGGCGCTGCACATTGATCGGCAGATAGACCAGCAGCGGCACGATCAGCACCCAGCCGATCAGCAGCGGCGCGGATCGTCCTAAACGCCGCGCGCCGATCACCGCCGGAAGCGCCAGCGGCAGATATGCCAGCACATAATGCAGTGGGTGCGGCGATGTGAGGATGTTCTGTGCCGACCATGCCGCGAACACGGGTTCGTTGAAGCGGATAAACAGGTAGGCGAACAGTGGCAGCGTGATCCCCGCCGCGACCACACAGCGCCCGAACAACTCACGCGGGAAGCGGCGCTCGATCACCCATGCGGCGAGTCCCCACGCGCCCAAGATCGCGTAGATCACGGCGAGATAGAACGGCACGCATAATCCAACGATCAGCCAGCAGACGCCCGCCGCAATGACCGCGAGGCTTGGTCTTTGCTCCCCTCCCTGAATTCGGGGCGGGGTCATCATTAAAACCAGCCCGCCGATCAGCGCAGCGCGCGCCAGCGCCACATGTGGCAAGCTATACGCCACCAAAAAGCCGAAGCCTTCCGGGATAAAAATATCCGGCGGCGGCGATCCCAACCAGTCCACGCCCGCCAGCGGCAGGATCAGCCAGCCCAAGCCGCCCGCGAGGGTCGCTAACACGGTCGCACTTACGCGATCGCGCGGCTGCTCCAAGAAGCGCGCCGCCAACGCATAGGTGGCGATCACCAGCAGCGTCACGCTGACAGCGCGCAGCAGATGAAACGTGACAATCAGCGCGGGCGTGAGCGCGGGCGCGAACGGATCGACGATGCGCCCGACGATCCAGCCGGGCAGGATGTAAGGCAGAAACACGCCTAACGCTGGATCGTGCGCTTCAGCCGTGTAGAAGATCGTGAAGTCAAATCCGCCGCGCGCGCCGATCCGCAGCTTGCCCAGATACGAATTCATATCCTCTACGCCGATCAGCGCGCCGCCGAATACCCACGACTCGCCCGCGTTCGCCCACGCGCTGCCATAGGGGATCGACGTGACGATGATGATCAGCAGGGCGATCAGCGCGATGGTCAAACGTTCACGACGTGCGATCAATGGCATGGTTCAGTCCTATTAAAGCGTAGGATTGTGCGCTAAAATGCGAGTCTAAGTTCAAATCACTCAAGCGAGTATACATACGCGATGACGCAGCGCATCTTTAACGTTTTGGGACGTGAAATACAAGACTTCACACCGTTGGAGCCGAACCGCGTCAATCTGTACGTGTGCGGACCCACGGTTTATGACGTGCCGCACATCGGTCACGCGAAAACCTACACCTCGTTCGATATGGTGGTGCGCTGGTTGCGCCACAGCGGTTACGATGTGCTGTATGTGCAGAATATCACCGATGTCGGGCATTTGCTCGATTCGGGTGAGGATCGCATTCTCAAGAAGGCGCGCCAAACGCAATCGCTGCCGATGGCGCTGGTCGAAAAGTACACGCGCGCTTATTTCGACGCGATGGATCGACTCGGCGTGGGGCGTCCTGATATTTCGCCGCGTGCCAGCGGGCATATCCCCGAACAGATCAAGCTGATCGAAACGCTGCTGAGCAAAGGATTCGCTTACGAATCGGCGGGCAGCATCTACTTCGATGTCGCCAAAGCGCCCGATTACGGCAAGCTGAGCAACCGTCGCATCACTGAGCAGGAAGCCGGCACGCGCGAAGCCGTGCGCGACGACAAACGTAATCCCGAAGATTTCGCCCTGTGGAAACGCGCCGATCCCGAACACATTCTGCGCTGGGAGTCACCGTGGGGCGAAGGCTTCCCCGGTTGGCACATCGAGTGTTCCGCGATGGCGAAGAAATATCTGGGCGATACGTTCGATATTCACGGCGGCGGCATTGATAACCTGTTTCCGCACAACGAGTCGGAAGTGGTGCAAAGTGAGTGCGCCAATGATGCCGAGTTCGCCCGTTACTGGATGCTGGTCGGCAGCCTGATGGTGCTGGATGAGTATGGCAGTGCGGTGAAGATGAGCAAAAGTCTCGGCAATTTCGTCGCGCTCAGTGACATGCTCGAACGTTATCGACCGGAAGTGGTGCGCGCCTTCATGCTCAGCGTGCATTACAGCAACCCGATCACGTATGTCGATGATGCGCTCGAAGGCACGGCGCGCGGTTGGGAACGCCTGTATAACGCGGCACGGTTGGTGCGGCGCGCGCTCAACACCGCGCCTGAGGGCGATGACGGTAACGCCTTCAAATCACGCATTGATGAAGCGCGCACCGCCTTCACCGACGCCATGAACGACGATTTCTCCGCGCCGCAAGCGATTGCCGCGCTGCAAGAATTCACGCGCGATGTGAATACGCTGCTCAACAGTGAGCAGACCGTCGGCATCAACACGCTGAATGCGATTCACAGCGTCTACAGCGAGTTAGGCGGCAATGTGCTAGGCATCATTCCTGCGGACGACGCCGCCAGCACCAGAGGCAGCAGCGCCGCCCGCGAAGCCGCGCTGATCG
>JBGSRB010000053.1:0-4493 GCA_041737735.1 Anaerolineae bacterium
TGGGCGTTGATGTGGCTTGAGCAGGTGTGGACTGTTGCGCGATGAAGCGCTCGACATCGCTCTTGGTCACGCGACCGCCGGGCGTGCTGCTTTCAACTTGCTTCAAGTCGATCTGCTGTTCGTTGGCGATGCGTTTGGCGACCGGCGTTGCTTCAAGCGGTGCAGACGCTGTTTCCGCTTGGGCGGCGGGTTCAGCCTGCGCTTGGGGGGCGGGCGCGGGTGCAGCTTGTGCGGCTTGACCTGCGCCTGCTTCGATCACGCCTAGCACATCCCCGATTTTAACATCCGCGCCTTGCGCCTGCGCGATGCTGACCAGCACGCCGTCACGCTCCGCGCCGACTTCGAGATCGACCTTATCCGTTTCCAAGACGACGACAGCTTCACCTACTGTGACCGCTTCGCCTTCTTGCTTAAGCCAGCGTCCGACCGTTGCTTCCACCACCGACTCGCCTAAATCTGGCACGACAATATTCATGAAGCTATCCTCATTTCACGATCACGTCGGCGGCGGCTGCCGCGACTTCAAGGTTGAACACCTGCGCGATCAATGCCTGCTGCACAAATTGATGCTGTGCCGACGAGCCTTCCGCCGGGCTGGAACTGCGCGCCCGCCCGATATAGCGCACGGGAATGCGTCCATCGATCAGCTCGTGCAGCAGTGGGCGAGCAAATTCCCACGCGCCCATATTTTCCGGTTCTTCCTGCGCCCACACCACTTCCTCAGCTTGCGGATAGCGCGCCAGCACCTCCGCCAGCTCAGCCAGCGGGAACGGATACAACTGCTCGACGCGCACAAGTGCATTCGCGCGGCTGTCTGTGCGCGCATCGTTGCTGACCAGATCGATATACAGCTTGCCGCTGCACAGCACCACGCGGCGCACCGCAGCGGGATCGGCTTCGCTGTCGTCGATCACGGGCTGCCACGCACCGGTAGCGATCTCGCGCAGCGACGACGCCACCAACGGATGCCGCAGCAGGCTTTTGGGCGTCATGACGATCAGCGGCAGTGGATCACTTTTGAGCAGCAGTGCTTGTCGCCGCAGCAGGTGGAAATACTGCGCGGCAGTGGTGGCGTTGGCAACGCGCATATTGGTGTCGGCTGCCATTTGCAGGAAGCGTTCCAAGCGCGCCGATGAGTGATCGGGTCCCGCGCCTTCGTAAGCGTGCGGCAGCAGCAACACCAGCGACGGCGTTTGCCCGAACTTGGCGCGTGCCGACACGATGTATTCGTCGATGATCACCTGCCCGCCGTTGTCGAAGTCACCATACTGCGCTTCCCAGATCACCAACCGCCCCGGTTCCTGCACATTATAGCCATACTCGAAACCAAGCGCGGCGGCTTCGCTCAACGGACTGTTATAAATCTCGTAGGCGGCGGTCGCCTGTGGCAGACTCGCCAGCGGCACATAACGCGCGCCGGTTTCATAATCGTGCAGCACGGCATGACGCTGGCTGAACGTACCGCGCTCGGTGTCTTGTCCGGTGAAGCGCACAGCGATGCCATCTTCGAGAATGCTGGCGAGCGCTAAATCTTCGGCGGTCGCCCATTCAATGTTGGGCGCATCGACATCTTCGGCGCGTTCGCGGCGGCGATTGAGCGCACGCGCGAGTTTAGGGTGCGCCGTGAAATCATCCGGCAGGGTGGTCAGCGCTTGGTTGAGTGCGACCAACCGTTTCATTGTGATGCTGGTCTTGAGGCGGCGCGCCGTCCCCGGCACGGGTGAATCCGGGCGATAATTGGCGATGTCTTTTTCGGGATCGAGCGACTCGTAGACGCTTTGCAGCGCGCTCAGCTTCGCGCTGACCAGTGCATCGGCTTGCTCAAGCGTGATCGCGCCGCGCTCGATCAGGGTGTTTGCCCACACCGCGCGCGCGGTCGGCTGCTGCTCGATCAGGCGATACATGCGCGGTTGCGTGAAGAACGGCTCATCGCCTTCATTGTGACCATAGCGGCGATAGCCGATCAGGTCGATCACAAAATCTTTCTGGAAGCGCTGCAAGTAGGCGCAGGGGATGCGCGCCGCCACGATGCACGCTTCGGGATCATCCGCGTTGACGTGGATGATCGGGATTTTGAAGCCCTTCGCCAAGTCGCTGGCGTAGATCGTGCTGCGCGAATCGTTTGGCTCGGTGGTGAAGCCAAGCTGATTGTTCATGATGATGTGCAGCGTGCCGCCCGTGCGATAGCCGGGCAGTTTCGACAGATTGAGGGTTTCGGCAACGATGCCTTGTCCCGGAAATGCTGCATCCCCATGGATGAGGATTGGCTGTGTGATCGATGGATCAAAATGCGGCGTTCCGCGCTGGCTGACGTCAGTTCCCGCCGCGCGCGCCATGCCTTCGATCACCGGATTCACAAATTCCAGATGACTCGGATTAGGCGCAAGGCGGATGCTGACATCGACGGCTGCCTCATCTTGGAACTCGCGCACGCCGCCCATGTGATATTTTACGTCGCCCGTCCAGCCGACATCGTCGCGCACGATGCTTGGTCGTGGCGGGTCTTTGAACTCGGCTAAAATCTGGCGGTAAGGTTTGTTCAGCGTGTGCGCCAGCACGTTCAGGCGTCCGCGATGCGCCATGCCCAGCAAGATGTTGCGTTCGCCGTAATGCGCCAGCGTGACCATCATCTCGTCGAGCATCGGCACCATCACATCCAAGCCTTCGATGGAAAAGCGATGCTTGCCGGGGAACAGGCGGTGAATGAAGCGCTCGAACACTTCGACTTCGGTCAGGCGTTCGAGCAGCGCGTGCTGATTCAGCGGACGCCGCACGATGCTATACGTGTTGCTTTCGATGGCGTCGCGCAGCCACGCGCGCTCTTCCGGGTTGCGCAGATGATCAAAATCATAGCCAATCGTCGCGGCGTACAGCGTTTTAAGCGCCTGAATCGCTTCATAAGCGCTGCGCGTGGTGCCGACCAAGGGTCCGCCGACTAGTGACGGCGGCAGCGCCTTGAGATCGTCGTCGGTGATGCCGTGCGTCGCCGGATCGAGCGACGGATCGCCAATCGGTGGCGTGCCAAGCGGATCGAGCTGCGCGCCGAGATGTCCATACTCGCGGATCGCCTGCGCGTAATTGACCGCGCCAACGATCTTGGCGATGTCGGGCGCGGACGCGCTCGGCGCAGGTTGATCCTCAAGCGACGGTTGCCAATCCGCGAAATATTGGCGTGTCGCTTCATCGACGGATGACGGATCAGCGACGTAGCGCTCATAGAGATCGAACAAATACGCGGCGTTTACCCCGTTAATGGTGCGTCGTGTCATAGATCGGGTGTCCAATAGCCTGTGAATATAGGCTGAATCTTAGCGGGTTTTGGCGCAAAACGCGAGATCAGTTGTCGGGGCAGAGGGGCTAAATCGGTCTAGGCGCATTGGGGGCAGGGGCAATCCATCGGATCGCCCCTGCAAGCTGCTGGCGTTGCTTACCCGTTCGACGGTTCGGCGGTGGCTTCCGCGTCGTCGCGCGTGGGTTCGGTGGTGACTTCCGGCGCATCCGTCGGTTGTTCGGTGGGTTCGCCTGTGGGTTCGCCCGTTGCTTCATCCGTTGGGATGGCGGTCGGCAGCGGTTCGATCGTCGGCGCTTCGGCGTCGGTTGGCTCGATCAGCGCGGCGGGGCTGTAGGTGAAGTTGCCTTCGGCGCTCCATGCCGCATAGCCGCCTTCAGGACTCCACGCTTGCACCCAATAACGATGTCCGCCTGCGCTGTATGCCGCCCCGGGCGTGACTGAACAGGTGCTGCCCGCGCAGATCGCGGATTGATCGTACCACTGATCCAGCACCGCGCCGCCATCGGCACGACTGACCCAGAGGTAATACCACGTCGCGCCCGGCGAAACGTTCCATGTGTAGGTGATGGGCGCGGTTGACACCGTACCCGTCGGCGCGATCAGCGTCACGGGCTGGGTCGGGCGTGTGAAGTTGCCTTCAACGCTCCACGGCCCATAGCCGCCTTCCGGACTCCATGTTTGCACCCACCAGCGATACGTACCGCCGATGTTCAACGGGATGTTCGGGTTAATGGTGCAGGTTGATCCCGCGCAGATCGTCGATTGATCGTACCACTGGTCGAGAATGTACGTGCCGCCGGGGCCGCTCAACCACAGGTAATACCACGTCACGCCGTCGATATGCTGCCATTGGAAGTTCGGCAGCGCGGTGTTGACGTTGCCCATGGGCGCGATCAGCGTGGTGGCGGGTGTGCTAAGCGCGAAGTTGCCTTCGACGCTCCAGGGCCCATAGCCACCGTCAGCATTCCACGTTTGCACCCACCAGCGATACGTGCCGAAAGGCAGCGTGATGCCGGGGGTGGCAGTGCAGGTTGACGCGCCGCAGATCGTGGGCGCTTCATACCACTGATTGACTACGGTCGTGCCATCTGTGCGGCTGACCCACAGGTAATACCAAGAGGATGACGCGACACGCTCAAACGTAAACGACGGCGTGGTTTCGCTGATCGTACCCAATGGCGCGATCAGCGTGGTGGCGGGC
>JBGSRB010000109.1:0-2168 GCA_041737735.1 Anaerolineae bacterium
CACCCGCGCGACGGCAGCGGCGATCAGCGCGCCGACCGTCAGCGTGAGGGCGAAGGGGGTGATCATGCGCAGTTGCTCAAAAAGCGGGCTGCGCGAAGATCGCCGCCAGCGGAATCCGCAGATCGGGCAGAATATCCGCGAGATCGGGCGCTTCGTCGGGCTTGCTATAGACGCGGATCGTGTCGTGTCCCGCACGGTAGTGATAGACCTGTCGTGCTTCGGGATAGATCACCAGCACATGCGCCGTTCCCGCATCGAGATAATCGCCCACACGGCGCACGATGTCCTCTGGTTTGTCGTCGGGTGAAACGACTTCAACGGCTAACGTGGGTGCGCCGGGGAAGGGGCGTTTACGTTCCCAATCAATCGGGATCGCGTCTTTGGCGATGAACGAGATATCTGGCACACGCGCACCGCGCAAACCACCCGATGATTTATTCAGCAAATATAACAAACCGTCAAAATAAACCAAGCCTAACTGATGTTCGCGCACGAATGACGCTAACGCCCAATGAAAATTGTTGGCAATATCGTGATGTTCTCCACCCACTGGCGACATTTCGACGATTTCTCCATCCACCACTTCGACGCGCGCATCACTGCCCAACGCCAGCAGCGCGGCTTCATCAACGACTGTTTGTTCGCGGATCAAGTCGGACATGATTTCACCCCATGGGCATATAATAATCGGCGGCGTAGCGTCCGGTAGCGTGATGCGACAACTGGCGTTCGATGTCGGTCAGCAAAGACGACGCGCCGAAGCGGAATAAAGCGGGGAACAACCACGCATCGCCCAATTCTTCCTTCATGAGAATCTGCCAGTTGAGCGCCTGTTTCGCCGTGCGGATGCCGCCCGCTGGCTTGAAACCGACGCGCTGTGCCGTTTGATCGCCATATTCGCGGATCATGCGCGCCATGATCAGGCTGACTTCGAGCGTAGCGTTAACCGACTCTTTGCCCGTGGACGTTTTGATGAAATCTGCGCCTGCCATCATGCACACCAGCGATGCTTTCGCCACATTCCGCAGCGTGCCGAGTTCGCCCGTCGCCAGAATCGTTTTCATGTGTGCGTCACCGCACGCCTCACGAAATGTGCAAACTTCATCGTACAGCGCGCCCCAGTTGCCGCGCAGCGCGTGTTCGCGCGTGATCACAATGTCGATCTCGCGCGCGCCCGCCGCCACCGACTCGCGGATTTCCGCGACGCGCAGATGAAACGGATTCAGCCCTGCCGGAAAGCCCGTTGACACCGCCGCCACCGGAATATCCGCGCCATTGAGTGCGGCGAGGGCATCGCCCACGCGCGCGTGATACACGCACACCGCGCCCACTGTGATCGGCGTGGCGCTCATCCCCAACGCATCCAGCAGATCGGCGCGCACAGGCTGTTTGGCTTTCGCGCATAAACGCTTGACATTGCCCCGCGTGTCGTCGCCGCCAAGCGTGGTCAGGTCGATGCAAGTGATGGCGCGCAGCAACCACGCCGCCTGATGATCCTTTTTTACGCTGCGGCGCGTGCCAAGCGTGGCGGCGCGGCGCTCGGCGGCGCTCAAATTGACGCGCACGCTGTTCACCCAGCCCAGATCAAGCGGGATGCCGTCATTACGAGCATGATCAGCGGCATGATGGGTGGAGGGGTTGGTTGGTAAATCGCGGATCGCCATGATCGATTTTCACCTTATTCGAACGGATGAATAACGGACGGGTCTACGTCGATTATAACCCATCCAACGCGCTGTTTGGCGTGTGCGCCCGTGCATGACATAATCAAGGCTGATCGCACGACTAAACAATTGCTCTTATTTTGATCGCACATTAGCTACAGCTTACACAGCTTGCATGAAGGAGCGCGCAATCATGAGCCGACGAGTGTTGCCGGGAAGAAGCTATCCACTGGGCGCCAATGTGGTGGGCGATGGCGTCAATTTCTGCGTCATGTCGAAGAACAGCGATCAAGTGGAACTGCTGCTGTTTGATGAGGGTAAATACGATCAGCCCGCCGAAGTCATTCCTTTTGACCGCACGCATAACAAAACATTTTACTACTGGCATATGTATGTTCCCGGTTTGCAGGCGGGGCAGGTCTATGCTTACCGCGTGCATGGACGTTATGAACCTGAGATCGGCTTGCGCTTTGACGGCTCGAAAGTGCTGATCGATCCGTATTC
>JBGSRB010000131.1:0-1853 GCA_041737735.1 Anaerolineae bacterium
GGCACGGGCGCGCTGCTGCATGTGGGTGAAATGCCCGAACTGACCGAGATTCGCGTGGGGACGTACATCTTCAACGATTGGACGACGGTCAGCAACGGCTGGTGCGAACCCGACGACTGCGCCGCGCGCATCGCCGCGACTGTGGTCAGCCGCCCGACGCTGAATCGCATCATTCTCGACGCAGGCAGCAAGACCTTATCGAGCGACACACGCGGCGCGGGTTATGGTCACATCGTGGAATATCCCGACGCGCATCTGTATAAGCTCAATGAAGAACACGGCTACGTCGATGTGACCGCCTGCGATCCCGCGCCGGAAATTGGCGAACGTGTGCATGTGATCCCCGAACATATCTGCGTCGCGGTCAATTTGCATAATGTGATCTTCGGCGTGCGTGGTGATCAAGTTGAAGTGGAATACACGGTCGCGGCGCGCGGTCTTGTGTGGTGAAAATAGTGGCACGCTTGAACTCAACCGAACCGTCGCGCCATGCTTACTAGACGACTTGACGGCGCTTACCCAATTTTATCTGCACGTAAAGGCGGCAGCGCGCGCAAAATTGCGGTATAGTTAAGCTGAACAAACTTCGGTTAGCCTGCCGTCTCGAATTGAAGTAAGGATCACGGTGATGTCTCAACGCCCTGACGACGGAAGACCCAACGAACCTGAACGCTCAACTGGTTGGCATTCCGCCGAAGGCGGGGGCTGGCGCACATCTGAATCGGGTGAGCGCGACACAGCGTGGCGCGAAAGCGCGCTCGAACGACCGCGTGAGCAACCGTCGCGCTGGCGCGTGCCAACGCTGCCGCGTGATCTCGGCGCTGAGCCTGATCGCACGGGCGGGTGGCATCTGCCGGAAAAAACCACCTACAGCCCGGAAGATGAAAGCGTGGTCGAAGCGGAAGAAGCGCCGTCGGAGGCGATTGCCGAAGTCGAAGCCGACGCTGCCGCCGCGCTCAATGTCTATGAAGACGAAGCCCCGCGCGAAACGACATCCACTGACGCGGAAGGGCTGGTGCTGCCCTTCGATGGGCATGAAGATCAGCCGGCTGAAGTCGAAGCGCTGCCGTTTGAAGGTGAGCCTTCCACCGACGACGACGCCACCCAAACCGAAGTCATCGATTTATACGATGATGACGATGAGGACGACGAACGCTTCAGCATGAGCGAGTTGATCGCGCTTGCCAGCTTGGTCGAAGACCCGACCATCGGGCAAAGCGCTGCATCCGACGCAGAAGCGGAAGAAGAAGCACTCGATCCCAGTGATCCGGGGGCATATGCGCGGCGTCAACTCGAACTACTGCGCCAGCGGCAAGCAGGCGATCAAGGCGCGACTGAGCAGTTTGAAGCGACCGCCACCGACGCGCAAGCAGTCGATGAACCCGCCGAGCCAAGTGGTGTGCTGACGCCGGAAGAATATGCGCGTCAGCAGCTTGAACAACTGCGTGGTGGGGCAGCGGCTCAACCCACGCCCGCGCCAGCGGAGGCGCAGCCAGCCCAGCCCAGCCCAGCTTCGACCTCGGCGCTGAATCCGCAGCAGCAAGCGCTGGCGGATCGTTATCGCGCGGCGGAAAGTCAGGTACAGGCGTTGCGTTCGCAGTATCAGCAAGGCTTGATCACGCGCGAACAATTCCAGGAACAACTGCGTAACGCGATGATTCTCGACGACGAAAACATCTACTGGATGCTCGGCGTCGAATCGGATATGTGGTACAAGTACGAGAATAATCAATGGACACCCGCGCAGCCTCCCGTGCTGCAAAGCGGGGGCAGTCCGGCGGCTGATGTGTCGCCGCCCGCTGCCGCCGCGCCCGTCGATTATCAAGCGGATTACAGTGCGTCGCCTGCCACCA
>JBGSRB010000122.1:0-1514 GCA_041737735.1 Anaerolineae bacterium
GCGCGCGTGCAGCAGGCGGAACGCGAACTCGAACGCTTACTCGCAGGCGCGACGGACACGCAAATCCAACAGGCGGACGCTGGCATCGCCCGCGCGCAAATCGCGGTTGAGCAGGCGCAAACAGCACTTGAACGCACCGTGATCAGCGCGCCGTTTGCGGGCGTCGTCACCGAGATCGCGGTTGAAGTTGGCGCTATTGCTATTCCCGGCGCGCCCGTGATCACGATCATCAACACTACCCCCTTACGCATGACCGCGCAGATCGATGAACTCGATGTGCGTCAGTTGGCGCGCGGTGTGCCTGCGCGCGTGCGCGTCGATGCGCTGCCCGATCTCGAATTGGCGGCGGAACTCGACGACATCGCGCTGCTGCCCGTGAATGTGGGCGGCATCGTCAATTATGAAGTCGAGCTGCTGGTGAACGATGCTGATCCGCGCGTGCGCGTGGGCATGACCGCCGAAGCCGCGTTCGTGGTCGAAGCGCGCGATGCGGTGCTGTTCGTGCCGAATCAATTCATTCGGCTGGAACGCTTGACCGGAAGCGCGTTCGTCAACCTGCTGCAAGCCGATGGATCGTACCGCGAAGTTGAGATCACGCTTGGTTTGCAGGGCGAGAATAACAGCGAAGTGACCGCCGGATTGAACGAAAATGATGTGATCGTGATCGATTTAGCGGGGGATCGCCTCCCCTTCCTGGGAGGATAAGCCGATGCTGCGCCGATTTCGCAACTTTCTGATTCTGCTCATCATCATTGGCGGTGCAGCGTTGTTCGCGCGCGATTTTCTCGCGGGTGGGCAGGAAGATCGCGCGGCTCAACAGGAGTCACAAATTCAGGATGAAACACTGGTCATGCGCGACACCTTGCGCGTCAGCGTGAGCGCGACCGGTTCCGTGACGCCTAATCGTCAATTGGTGCTGGCATTTGAAGCGTCGGGCGTGGTCGATCAGGTGTTCGTCAATGCGGGTGATGTCGTGCGCGCGGGTGACGTGATCGCCCGCCTCGACGCGCGCGATCTCGACGCTCAGCTCGAAGATGCCGCCGTCGCGCTCGATCTGCAAGTCGCCAGTTATGAAGCGCTGCTCGCGCCCGCCCGCGAAGTCGATCTCGCGGTGGCTGAAGCCGCGGTCACGGCGGCACAGGCGGCGCTCAACGCAGCGTATGCCAGCGGAACGAGTGGTAATCAAGGCGAGATCGCCGAGTTGCAAGCCGAGATCGCGCGCAATCGCTTATGGCAGGCGCAGCTTCAGCGCGACATCGCCGTGAGCGCGCCAAGCTTCGGCTTCGACATCGGCGGCTTCATCCCCGATGATCTCGATGTGCCGCCCGAAGTGATCGACCAGATCAATGAGGGACTCGGCGGCTTGCTGCCGTCACAACCGCAGCCAAGCGCGGAAGATTTCGCCTCAGGCTTGAACGCGGCGGAATTTGGCGTGCAAATCGCGGACGCGCAAGCGGCATCGGCAGCAGGGCGCGGTGCTGACCCCGGCAGCGTGGCGTCAGCCAATGCGGGCG
>JBGSRB010000161.1:0-5471 GCA_041737735.1 Anaerolineae bacterium
GCCGCTGCGCGCCTTCTTTCGCCATGCGCGCGTCGTGCGCGGTGAGCCGACGCAAATCGACGCGCAAAGCGCTACAGTCGCCGTCAGAATACCCAACGGGACGATCAGCGTCCTGTCTTACGATCATCTGGTACTGGCACTGGGCTCAACACCCAACTTTTTCGGTAATCGCAATCTCGAACATCACGCTTTCAAGTGATGGCATGGTTCTTGATATTCTGTTGCAGACGCGGCGCAATGCTGAAGCGGCTCAGCAATTTTTCAAGCATGTTCTACACACGACGCCGACTCGCCCACGGGTCATTGTCACTGATGGCTTGCGCAGCTACAATATTATTTCACGCAAACTTTTGCCGAAGGTTGACCATCGACGCAGTAAGTACTTGAATAATCGAGCGGAGAACTCGCATCAACCGACGCGGCGACGAGAACGGCGGATGCAACGCTTCAAATCACCGCCGCAGGCGCAGACATTTTTGTCGATATTTGGCCCGATTTACGAACATTTTCATCCCAAGAAACACCTCCTACAAGCTGATGACTATCGTGATCAGCTCGCCCATCGATTCGATCTATGGGCTACCTTGATTGCCTAAAATCCCCACACCTCAACTTCAATATGCTTTGCTTTCAATGTGCCATAATAACTTGACAATGCCATCGCTTAAGTAGCTCCCACAGCCAGATTGATCTCCTCAAGCAGCGGCGCAGCATGATCGTACACGTTAGTTTGCACGCCCGTATACCAGGCGCTGAAACGCGCCGCCGCGACCAAATAATGCCACCGATCCTCGTGCTGGCTGCGTCGAAACTCATTGATCATCGAATTCAAATGTTTGAAGTTGTGCAAAATCGTCAGGTTATCGGTGCAGGCAGCAGCGGTCAGCGTGGCGATCAGCGCGTCGGGGTCGCCACCCGCCCGTTCATAGGCTTTGACAACGGCGGTTGCAGTGCGGTAATCATGCGGAATGAGCGAATCGCGTAACAACGTGAGCAGGTCGGCCGGGCGAACGTTCGCTAATGCCTGCACATCTTCGGCATAGGGATAAGGACGCGCTGGCTCAAACGGCACGAACTCGAACACCTCGTTTAGCACGCTGGGTCCACGCTCGATCTGGCTGCCCGCGCGAATGACCGCTAACGCTTGCGTGCCGGGACGCAAATACTTCATGCCTGCACGCAGCGCGCTGATGCACGTCCCGATGTGGATGGGCGCAACTTCACGGCTGATCGCGTCGAAATCCTCATGCGGCACGGGGGCAGCCATCAGATACAGATCACAACCGACCAGCGAGATCGCGCTCAGCACGGTTTCCGGCGCGTAACCCTCCGCCATAAAGCGCGCCGCCAGTTCGGGGCGATCGACAGGCGGCGCGGCGTGGAACGCCTGCCGCAACTCTTCGACCGCATGAGGATCGAAGGTGGTGTTGGGCGCGCCATCGATCAAGCCATAGGTGGCGCGCAGCGCGACCGCGCGATCATGCGGAGCGAAATCACGCGGGAAGCTGGAAAGATAACGCACACATGCGCGCAGCAGCTCGAAGCCGTTATCCCAACCCACCAGATCGATCATGCCCAAGCACAGCACTGGCGAAATATAAGTGTGATCATCGGTAGTCATGCCCTCCAAGCCGAGTTCGAGGATCAGATCGAGCAGACGTTCGCGTGGCAGTTCGCGCTCTAACGCCACCACGCGATGATCACAGCGTGAGTATTCCCCAATGCGCGCGTCTAGGCGTAACATCCTGATATTTTCGTCGATAGTCGCTTCGTGATGTCCCTTGCAGGGGAACAGAACGTAAGGGCTGAGACACGGGTCGTGCATGTCGAACACGACTTGATAGAACGTTTGCACCAGCAGCAGATGGCGCGTGCGTTGATCCTGCGTGGCAGCAAGGCGGCGGGCGTCCTCAGCGCCGATCATGGCGTGCGAGACAAAGCCGAGTAAATTGTGCGCCTGATTGTTGATGTAACGGGCGGATGTGAGCGCCGCCGCTGCCCAGAGTTCGGTTTCGTCCGCGCCGTCGCGCAACTTGGCGACGGCTTGCGGCACGATATCATCAGGTGTGCGCGCGCGCAGCCACTCGACCCACTCACGGACAGCGGTCATGTTCAGTGTGGTTGTGTTCATGCTGTGGTCATGCCCCCCAAACGATAATAGCCATCGACCGCGCCGAATAACTGCGCGAGATCAAGATATTCATTGACAATGTGCGCGCTGTGCTCGTAGCCGGGACCGTAACCCAGTGTCGGAATGCCCGCGCGTCCGCGTGAATAACTGCCATTGGTGCAAAACTTATAGATGCCCAGTTCTACATTGCCTAACGCATTTTGAGCCACGCGCACCCACGCATCATCGCGCAGCAGTTCCCACGCGGGCGCGAAAGTTGCCTGATGCAGCGTCAAGCCGGTGTAACAGGTGAATGATCCGTCCACGATCTGGGCGTCGGCGCGAAAATCGGCGTGCTGGGCGGCAAGCTGATCGATGACCGCGCGGATCGGCGCTAACACGTCAGCGTCACTTTCACCCGTCAGCGTGCGCCGATCATAGCGCACGTCGCAGCGATAGGGGATCACCGACACGCTTGGATACGGCGCAGAGATCGCGCCCGTCGGTTCGAGAATGCCCGCGCCCAATAACGGATGCGTTGGCGGCGTTATCTGATCAAGCGCCGTGATCAGCAGCGCCATGTGGCGCAGCGCGTTGACGCCAATCTGCGGGCTGCTGGCGTGCGCCGACTTGCCGTGCGTGGTCACGTTGATCTCGGCGCGCCCGCGCTGCGCGATGTTGAGCTTCAGCGCGCTGGCTTCGCCAATGATCACCAGATCAGGACGATAACATTCGACGGCGCGCCCCATCGCTAAGCCTTCGATGTGTTCTTCGCCTACCGTCGCGCTTACCAGCGCCGTGCCACGCAGCGATCCGTCGGCATGGGCAGTCGCTAAGCCGACGATCATCGCCGCCAGCGCGCCTTTCATGTCGCTAGTGCCGCGCCCATAAAGGCGATCATCCACAACTGCGCCGCCGAACGGATCATACGTCCACGCGCTCAGATCACCCGCGCCCACTGTGTCGATGTGGGCGTCATACAACACAACATGATCGCCTTCCCCGTGCAGCGCGCCGATCAGATTACCGCATTCGTCGATGCGAATGTCGGCATAACCAAGCGCCTGCATCCAGTCGCGAGCGCAGGTGATCGCGGCGGCTTCTTCACCTGCCAGACTGGGAATAGCGACTAAGGATCGACAGATTTCGACCGCTTGTTGATAAGTTGACTCCGCCAGCAGCGGCATGATTAACCGTCCCATTCCCGATAAAACGTTTCCAGATACGGGCGCAGTGCGTCATCCAGCGGCGCAGACTGTCCCTGCAAGTGTTCGCGCACTTCAGCGAACAAAGCCGCTTCATCAATGCGTGTGTGCTGACCATCACGCAGCACCCACTCACCACCGATCATGACGTGGCGCACATGCTGATGCGTCAAACGGCGCAGCAGTAGATCAGTGTTGAGCGCGGCGTCTGGTTGATCAGGTGGCAGATATGCGCCGCGCAGCGCGGCGTAATCAATCAGCACCAGATCAGCCAGCTTGCCGACCGCGATCTCGCCCAGCGGAGCATCCGCACCGAAGGTGATCGCCGCGCCCGTCGCTGTGCCTGCCGTGATCACCTGCTGCGGGCGAATCGGCGGGTCAACCGCTAAGCCATTCAGGTTCGCCAGCGTCCAGGCTAAGCGCAGTTCGCGCCCATAATCCTGATCATCATCGAGCGTTTGCCCATCCATGCCGATGCCGACGCGCACCCCCGCGTTGAGCAGGTCAGCCAGTGGCGCAATTCCGCAGCGGAGGCGCAAGTTACTACTCGGATTATGTGCAATGCCCGTTCCGGCTGCCCGCAAGCGCTCAATGTCATTCGGTTCGAGCCAGACCATATGCGCCAGCGTGAGCGCGTCGTCCAGCACACCGATCTGGTCAAGATGTTCGATGAAACCGATGCCCCAGGTGCGCCAGGCGTAAGCCTGCTGCTGCTGCGATTCGAGCATGTGCATTTGCACGCGCGTATTGCGCTCGCGCGCCCATGCCTGCGCGCGCAGCATCAGCGTATCGCTGCACCACTGCCCGCCCGCCGGACTTACCTGAATATGCACCCGATAGCCCTCCGCATCGTGATGCGCATCATACAGCGCGGTCAGCGCGGCGAAGTAGTCATCATGTGTCAACGGCAGCGGATCAGCCATGCCCGCCACACGATTGCGCAAATCGGGCGGAAGGCTGGCGATGAACCCCGCCTGATCCGCATATACCAGCCGATTCTGGTCGATGATCGGCGGGTGCAGCGCGACGCGCACGCCCGCCTGTTCATACGCCGCCAGCGTGTGCGGAATTTCAGCGAACATGCCCGCCCATGTCAGCGGGTTATGACTGTGCGCCGTTGCCGTGACGCCCGCACGCACCAACAGCCAACCTTCTAGCAGCGCGCTCAGACGTGGCGTTAGCATCGCTTGATTGCCCAACATATTCAGCCAGATTTCCAGCACATGATCCGGTGTACCGCCCGCCAGCGTGCCGAACGCCCGCCCGTGATCATGACTGTTGATGAAACCGGGCAGCAGCGCATACTGATCGCCGCCGAATGTGTCCACATGCGGATGCGCGGCGCGCATATTCGCGAGCGTATCGACCACCGCGATCACGCCGTTTTCGACTAGCACGGCGACAGCAGCGCGCAGTTCTCCGCCGACAAAACCGTGACCTGCGTAGATGATCTGTTGGCTCATCCGACGAACAATCCTGTCTGCTGACCGCCATCGATCACGAACACCGCGCCGGTGATCATCTTCGCCGCGTCTGACGCCAGATAAAGCGCCAGCGCCGCGACTTCTTCCGGCTGCGTGATGCCCGTTAGCGGTTGATACCCATCGAGAAATTGGTGAAAATCGTCATTGTCCAGCGCATCGCCTAAAAGAGGCGTTGCTACCACGCCGGGCGCGATGACATTGGCGCGGATGTTGTCGCGCGCATAATCGAGCGCGATGGCTTTGGTCAGGTTGATCGCGCCCGCTTTAGCCGCGCTGTAAGCAGCTTTGGTGCGTGCAGGGCGCAAACCGAATGTGCCAGCGGTGGTCAGGATCACGCCGCCGCCGCCCGCAATCATCTGCGGAAGGGCATAGTGCGCCGTCAGGTAAATGCTTTTCAGGTTGATGTTGAGGCACTCGTCCCACTCGGACTCGCTGACCTCGGTCACCGCGCCCGACGGACTGACTCCCGCGTTATTAAACAGCACATCAATGCGCCCAAAAACGTCGGTGGTGCGTTCGATTAGCGCGCGCACATCGTCAGCCTTGCTCACATCAGTTGCGAGCGCTAACGCTGTGCCACCCATCTCGCGGATGTGCGCGGCGACCGCTTCGCCCTTCGCCAGCGTGCGCGCGGCGATCACGATGGTCGCGCCTGCTTCGGCGAAGGCTAAC
>JBGSRB010000201.1:0-2399 GCA_041737735.1 Anaerolineae bacterium
GTGAACTCACCCAGCGGCACATGGATGTCGCCGCCGCGCTGCAAAGTCTGCTGGAGGACGCCGAGTTCGGCATCGTGCGCAAGCTGCACGCCGACACGGGCAAGCCGGTGCTGTGCATGGCGGGCGGCGTGGCACTCAACAGCGTGTTCAACGGGAAGGTGCTGCCCAACACACCCTTCAGCGATATCTCGATTCATGCGGCGGCGGGCGATGCAGGTACGGCGTTGGGCGTGTGCTATTACATCTATCATCAGGTGTTGAACCAGCCGCGCGCGTTCGTCATGCACGATGCTTACACGGGCAGCGGCTATGATGATGCGACGATCCGCGCCGAACTGGACAAGCACGCTCTCAAGGTCAGCGAACACGATCAGGATGCGCTGGTCGCCCGCGCCGCCGAACTGGTCGCAGACGGTAACGTGGTGGGTTGGTTTCAGGGGCGCATGGAATGGGGACCACGTGCGTTAGGCGCGCGCAGCATCATCGCTGATCCGCGCCGCACCGACATGAAAGACATTCTTAACGCGCGCATCAAACATCGTGAGCCGTTCCGCCCGTTCGCGCCCTCGGTGCTGCTCGAAGCGACCGGGGATTATTTCGATCAAAGCTATCCTGATCCGTTTATGCTCAAGGTGTATAACGTACTGCTCGATAAGCAAGCGGAAATCCCCGCCGTGACGCACGTTGACGGCACCGGACGCCTGCAAACAGTCGCGCGCGATGATACGCCGCTGTATTGGGCGCTGATCCGCGCGTTCGCTGATCTGACCGGGACGCCCGTGATTCTCAATACCTCGTTCAATGAGAATGAGCCGATTGTCCGCACGCCTGCCGAAGCCATCGACTGCTTCATGCGTACCAAGATGGACGCGCTGGCGATTGGTTCGTTCGTGGTGACGAAATGACGCCGATGAACCCGCCGCCCGACGATTATCAAGCGAAGCTGGAGCAAGAAGGCGCGATCTGGGGCGCAGAAGCCGAGCGTCAAGCAGCGACCACGCCCCCCGATTGGCGTTATCATCGTGCGTTGCGGCATAACCGGGTGCTGCACGCTCACGAGATCGACGCGCTGCTGGATCGCATCACGCCGAACATGCGCGCGCTCGAACTCGGTTGCGCGTCGGGGTGGTTAACGCTGGCGTTGGCGCAGCGCGGCGCGCATGTCGAAGGGCTAGACATCAGCGAACCCGCGTTAGCCATCGCCCGCGCTTATTACGAACAAGTCAAAGCGGAAACCAGCGGCACGGTGCGCTATCGCACGGCTGATCTCAATGCGCTGGAATTGTCTGCGAATACCTACGATGTGATCGTGGTTAAAGGCACACTGCATCATCTGATCGATCTGCCGCATGTGATCACAGCGCTGCACAGCGCGCTCAAGCCGGGCGGCTTACTGTGGATCAGCGACAGCTTGGGCGATGAGCATCCGCGCACAGCGTTAGCGGCGGCGGCGTGCATGTTCGTGCTGCCCACGCATGTCAGTTATGGCGAAAAAGTGCGCGGCTTGCTCAAATTCGGAACGCGCAGCGCCGAACGCATCAAATTGAGTATGCAGGCGGAAGGCTTATCGCCCTTTGAAGGTGCGGGACGCGGCGACGGCGCTGATCACGATTGGTTAGCGTTGGTGCAGCAGCACTTTGCGATCGAAATCCTGCGGCGCGCGCCCGCCTTCACGGGTTATATCGCGCATCAAGTCAATTTGCCCGATGCGCTGGCGCTGCCCCTGTTGATCGCCCTGCGCGGCTTCGACTCGTTCTTGGTGCGCCTGCGTGTATTGACCAGCAGCGGCGTGATCGTCTACGCGCGCAAAGCATAAGGGGATAATCATGGCAGATTGTGATGTGCTGGTCGTCGGGGCGGGACACAACGCGCTGATCTGCGCGGGGTATCTCGCCAAGGCGGGCTTGCGCGTGCTGGTGATCGAGCGGCGGCATAAAGTCGGCGGCGCGGTCGTGACTGAGGAAATTGTGCCGGGCTTCAAGTTCGACTTGGGCGGATCGGCGCACATTTTGATCCACCACACGCCGATTGTGCGCGATCTTGAACTGACCAAGTATGGCTTGGAGTATATCGATCTCGATCCGCTGTTCTTCGCGCCCTTCCCCGACGGATCGCACATCACCATGTACAAGGATGTCGATGCCACCTGCCAGAGCATCGCGCGCATTTCCCCGCGCGACGCCGACGCCTACGCCCGTTTCATCGCGCAGTATAAGCCGCTGGCGGAAGGCATGGTCGAAGCCTTCCTGAGCGCGCCGACGCCGTTCGCGCTGGCGCGTTCGCTCGTGTTCAAGCCCGGCGGCAGTCCCGAAGAGATGCTGACGCTGCTGCGTGGTTATGGTCAGGTGGTGCGCGAACATTTCGAGAGTCCGCAGTTGCAAGCGCTGATCGCGTGGATG
>JBGSRB010000142.1:0-2676 GCA_041737735.1 Anaerolineae bacterium
TACACGTTTGTGTTCTTATTAATGCGCGTGCTGCCGGGTGATCCGGCGTTGTTTTTGGCGGGTTTTCGGGATGATGCGGAAACACTGTCGAATTTGCGCGTACAACTGCGCCTTGATGAGCCGATCCTTGAGCAGTATGTCGCGTTTTTGGGTGGCGCGCTGCAAGGTGATTTGGGCAACAGCTTTATCACGCGGCGACCCGTGACGACGATGATCGCGGAAACGTTCCCGAACACGGCGACACTGGCGCTCAGCGCGATGCTGATCGCGGTCAGCATCGGGATTCCGTTGGGAATCATCGCGGCGGTGCGGCGTAACTCGATCTGGGATGTGGCGTCGCGGTTGGTGGCGTTGACGGGCGTCTCGATTCCGGTGTTCTGGTTAGGGCTGCAACTGCAAATTGTGTTCGGGTTGCAGTTGGGCATCCTGCCGATCAGTGGGTTGGGCTTCGGGACGCACTTGATCCTGCCCGCTGTGACCGCGAGCATGGGCATGTTGGCGCTGCTGACACGCATGACGCGATCCAGCCTGTTGGAAGTGCTGAGTCAGGACTATGTGCGCACGGCGTATGGCAAAGGCTTGACGGCGCGGCGCGTGAATGTGCGTCATGCGCTGAGCAACGCGATTCTGCCCGTGATCACGGTGTGGGGTACGAGTCTCGCGGGCTTGCTGAGTGGCACGCTGCTGGTGGAGGTGATCTTTAGCTGGCCCGGCATCGGACGACTGCTGGTGAATTCGATCGGCGCGCGCGATTATCCAATGGTGCAGGGCTTGGTGATCCTGTTCGCGCTGATTTACACGCTGCTGAATATGCTGGTTGATGTGCTGTATCCGCTGATTGATCCGAGGATTCGCTACGATGACTGATCGCGTTCTCACCCGCCCGCCGATCATTCAAGTCGATGCGCCCAGTCAGCGCAGCGGCTTGCGGCGCGCGCTGGATCGACTGCTGCGTAACCCGACCACGATCATCGGCTTGGTGTTGGTGGGCGTGGCGCTGATCTGTGCGTTGTTCGCACCGCTGTTCGCGCCGTATGACCCGATTTTCGGCGATCTGCGGAATAAATATCTGCAACCGCCATCGCTGGAACATGCGTTTGGCACGGATGATGTGGGGCGCGATATTTTCAGCCGCACGATTTACGGGGCGCAGGTGTCGGTCAAGATCGCGCTGGCGGTGCAGGCGATGACGCTGAGTGTAGGGTTGCTGTTGGGCATGATCGGCGGGTATTACGGCGGTTGGTTGGATGCGCTCATCATGCGCGTTGCTGATATTGTGATGGCATTTCCGCTACTGATCATCGCGGTGGCGCTGATCGGCGTGTTGGGTTCGAGCGAGACCAACGTGATCGCGGCGCTGACACTGGTATCGTGGCCCTTTATCACGCGGCTGACGCGCAGCCAAGTGTTGATGCTGAAAGCACAGGAATATGTCACGGCGGCGCGCGGGTTGGGCGCGTCGAACACGGCGATCATGGTGCGGCACATTCTGCCAAATTTGATCACCCCAGTGATCGTGTACGTCACTTTAGGGATCGGCGCGGTGATTTTATCCGAGGCGGCGCTGAGTTTTCTTGGCTTGGGCAGCGCTGAAGTGACCCAACCGAGTTGGGGCAAGATGTTGAATGAGAGTCGGGCGTTTATTCGCTCGGCGTGGTGGATGCCGTTTTATCCCGGGTTTGCCATATTGCTGACGGTATTGGGTTTTAATCTGCTGGGCGACGGGCTGCGTGATGCGCTCGACGTAAGGAGTCAATAACACGATGAATGTGCTGGCAATTGGGGCGCATGGCGATGATCTGGAGATGTTTTGTGGTGGCACGCTGGCGAAATATGCCGAGCGCGGCGACCGCGTGTTTATGTGTGTGGTGACAGACGGGCGCGGACGACCGAAAGGCGATCCCGATCAGATCGCCGCTATTCGCAAGGCGGAGGCAGCAGCAGCGGCGGCGGTGATCGGCGCGGAGTCGATCTGGTTGGGCGTGGCGGATGGCAATCTGTGGTTTGACGAGCCGACGCGCCATCTGTTCATCGAGACGATCCGACGGACGCAACCTGACGTGATCATCACGCACCCGGCGGATGATTATCATCCGGATCACAAGACGACCAGCCGCTTGGTGATGGACGCGGCACAGATCGCGCGCACAGCGAATTATCCGTCGGCATATGCGCCGCATCGCGTGAATATGCCGATTGCGTTCATGGAAGCGGAACGCGGAATCGGCTTCATTCCCGAAGAATATGTCGATATTACGCCTGTGTTTGAGCAAAAATTGGCGATGTTAGCGGCACATCGCAGCCAGTTGATGCCGGGCGTGTATGATCCCGATTTTGTGATGCCTGCTGAAAATCCGTTTGCGTATTACGCTCAGGTCGCGGGCGCATTTCGCGGCTTCGCCTGTGATGTGCGCTACGCCGAAGGCTTCCGCTTTTGGCAGGCGGCAAACCGGATCGTGCCGTATCGGGTGCTGCCGTAACTTAGGCTGTGAACGTCACGCGCGCGCCGTCAGCCGCGATCTGGGTGGCGCGTGTCGTCGCACCGATGTTCACACGTGCGTAAACATCCGCTAGGGCGGCGCTGACAGCGTTGGCGGTCACTTCCGAAGCACAAAGCGCGCACAAAGTGGGACCCGCGCCGCTGATCACCAATGCCAGCGCGCCCGCCGCTTTGGC
>JBGSRB010000225.1:0-1774 GCA_041737735.1 Anaerolineae bacterium
TGCCCGATCACACGGTGGAAAGCTGCGAACACCTGCTGCTCAATGGCGGACGTACATCCATCGCGCGGATCATCGGCGCGCATTTGCCCGAACGCTTGACACGCGCACTGATCGCGTCGGCGGGTGTCGATCCTGCCAGCGCCGCCGATCAACTGACGCGCGATGCCCGCAAAGCGGTCGCGCGCGCGCTCACGAGTTTGCGTCTGCCCATCATGGGGGATCGCGGCTTCACTTACGCCGAAGTCACGGCGGGCGGCGTGCCACTGACGGAACTCCACTTGAACACGCTTGAGTCACGGGTGTGCGCGGGGCTGCATTTGTGCGGCGAAATCTGCGACGTGGACGGGCGCATCGGCGGCTATAACTTTCAGTGGGCGTGGGCGAGTGGCTACGTCGTCGGCGTGAGCGTGTGAGCGCGCCGCGTCGCTAGGGTTCCATCGTCTGATCGACATATTCCAGCAATGATGGCAGCGTTTCATCCACATAATTGAGAAACGCCAGTGCTTCGGCGCGCGTGTCAAAAATGCGATACCGTGCCTGCGTCACCCTGCCGATCATGTTGCCGATGAAGCTCTGAACCGCGTTTTGCGGGTTATGCGCCACCGTCCAACCTGTGCGCGGGTGCAAAAAGGCGTCGCGCGTCGCGGCGTTGATCGCATTGAGTTGAATCGGAATTTTCGTCAGCGCGCTGGCATCATGCACATTGTGGAATAGGGCGGTGTCGCCCTCGTGGTCATTCACGAGTTCGAGCAGTTTCAACGAGCCTTCTTCGAGTTCGGCAACGGTGACTTCGCCGCGAAAGCGCAGTTGCGTCACCCGTCCTTCGACCAACCACGACACATCAATCGGCATGGGATTTGGCTCCGCAATCCTCACCGGACTATAGTTTTGATTATAGCTAGAATTTTGTTATGGACAATTCCGCCCTAAAGTTGATGTTCGCGCTTGTCGCGCGCGGTCATGCCGTGCGAGGTGATCGCCACCCGTTGATCGAGCAGGTGCGCTAACGTGGCGACGTATTCCGCCCGCGCGACAGGTTGATACACGGGTGTGCAGCGGCGCAGCCACGCCGTAAGGTCATGCTGGCGATCCCAGAACGGCGAGGCTGGCACGCGCAGCGCGCGAACCCGATCGCCCTCACGCTCGAACCACGCGCGCGGCGGATCGGGGCAGGTATACGCCGTGCTGATCTGCAACTGCGGCAGGCGATCCAGCGCATCGACATGCGTGATCGCCAAGCCATCCACGCCGCCGCACGCCCCCAACGCATAACGGATCGCCAGCGCATCCATCCACCCGACGCGGAACGCACCCGCCCAGCCCGATTCATCGTTATGCGCTTCGGGCAGCAGTGGCGTTAAAACGGCATCTTCGGTCACGAACACGCCCGCGCCATGCCGCGTCAGATACGTTCGCAGCACGCCGATCCGCGTGACCTGACCGCCATAACCCGTCAGCAGGGCGTCGGCGTGCCTGAATGTTGTATCGCTCCACGTGGTATGCGGCGCGAAGCCGTAACGCTCATCAAGCAGCACACCCTGCGCGCCCTCAAAAATGATCGTGCCGTCAGCGCTGAACAGATCGCGCCGATCGGCGTCATCGATCAGGCGGGCGCGCGTGCCGAGTTCGGCGTAAGTGTCCACGATCACATCGATCAGCGCGTCATCTTCGAGCGCGTCCACGTCCACGCGCACGCGCGGATGATCGCGCACTTCCGCCACCGTGTCCGCCAGTTCGCCGCGTTTACGGGCGCGCAGCCGCGTGAGTTTGCGGC
>JBGSRB010000143.1:0-2282 GCA_041737735.1 Anaerolineae bacterium
TGGACGTGCGGCGGGTGAGCTTGCACCCGACGATCTGCGCGCGCTGCTGCTGACCGAAGCGCAGCGCATCGCCGATGAGGATGTTGCGATCAATCGCGCGATGGGCGCGCACGGCGCAACACTGATCAACGACGGCGATACGGTGCTGCATCATTGCAATACGGGTGCGCTGGCGGCGGTCGATTACGGTACGGCGTTGGGCGTGATCCGCGCCGCGCACGAGCAGGGCAAGCGCTTTCATGTGCTGCTCGATGAAACTCGTCCGCGTTTACAGGGCGCGCGCTTAAGCGCGTGGGAATGTGAACGCATGGGCGTGGCGTATGACATCATCCCCGACACGGCGGCAGGCTATTACATGCAAACGGGCGAGATTAAGCTGGTGCTGGTCGGCGCGGATCGAGTTGCCGCGAATGGTGACACCGCCAACAAGATCGGCACTTATCAGATTGCGGTGTTGGCGCACGAGAACGGCATTCCGTTTTACGTGGTCGCGCCGACTTCGACGGTTGATCTCGCGCTGGCGTCGGGCGCGGAAATTCCGATTGAGCAGCGTGACAAAAGCGAAGTGCTGGCGCCGTTTGGCTGCGCCATCGCGCCGGAACATTATCACGCGCGCAATCCCGCGTTTGATGTGACGCCGCAGCGCTATCTCGCGGGCGTGGTCACGGAAAAGGGCATCTGCCGCGCGCCGTTCAGCGAAAGTTTACGCAGTTCCAAGCAGACATAGTTTTGAAACTTGACATAGTAATAGACTTTAGTGTTAGATTAGTGAAATTCAGAACTATCTGAACGTTCAGGATTTACACTAAAGGTGAATGTAAATGTCAAATTCAACGCAACCAGATGAACGTCGCCGCAGACTCACAGGTGAGCGGAGCGCAGCGATCGTGCTGGCGGTCGTTTATGGGTTGATCGGTCGGTTCGTGTTCGGCGCGGAACAATTCAGCGGCTTTCTTGGCACGCTGTCGATTGGCTTTCTGGGCGTGATGCCGATTGCTATCGGCGCGATCACGGTGTATTTTGGCGTTCGTAGTCAGCGCAGCGCCATAAGCCCTTTCTTTGATCCGTGGTTGCCCAGCTTGATCTTCATGGTGGTGGTGGCTTTTTTCGCCATCGAATTGGCGATCTGTATCGTCATGGCAGCGCCGATATTTGTGCTGATGTCAAGCGTGGGCGGCATGATCACCTATTATGTGCTGCGCTTCTTCCACCGACGGAAGCGCATCGGCTCGTCGGTAGTGCTGGTGCTGTTGATCGCGCCTTACATCTTCACGCCGCTGGAGCAGAGTGCGCCACAGGTGGAATGGGTGCGCGCGGTCAGTGATGTGGTCGAAGTCAATGCTGACGCCGCGACGATCTGGGCGAACATCACCAGTGTTGCGCCGATCAGCGGCGATGAGCAACGTTTGAGTTTGGCGCAGATCATCGGTATTCCGCGACCGGTTGAAGCGACGCTCGACGGCACGGGCGTGGGCGCGGTGCGGCGTGGCTTCTTCGATTACGGGCTGCGCTTTGAAGAAGTGATCACGGTGTGGCAGCCGGGTGAACTGCTGCGCTTCACGGTGGATGCTCAACCCACCGACAGCACGCAGCAGCCGTTCAATATGATCGGCGGCGACTATTTCGGGTTGCTTGACGTGGAATACCGCATTGAAACGCTGCCGGATGGACGCTCACGCTTACACTTGACGACCCGCTATCGGTTAGCGACGCGCATCAATGCTTACGGTAGCTTGTGGATCGACACGATTCTGCATGATTTCCAATGGTCGATCCTGACTGTCGTCAAAACGCGCAGTGAACGCGCCGCGTTATAACCAGCGTGCGGATGGCGTTTGGGTCGGGCGCGCCATGCCGTCTTGATAGCGCATCAGCATCACCAAGTCGGGATAATCGTTATCGGCGCGCGACTGCCATTCCGCCACGCTGAACAGCTTGAGCTTGCCCTGTATGCGCGCCATTGTGACCATAAACGGCACGCGCGCATACAGCGCATGAACCAGCGCCTCGCCCTGTGTCGTGTCGGCACGCCGCGCCAGCATTCCTAATGCGCTTTGCAGACGCTTGTGATCGGGTGCGCCGCGCATCACCCACAACAGACGCGGCACAGTTTCCAGCGCCAACAGCGGCAGGATCGCGCCCGGTTCATCGGATCGCACCTCGTCAAGCAGGATGACGGCGGGTTGTTGGCTGAGCGCGTTGGCGATCTGCTGCGACAAGGTGACGCCCTGTTCATCCCCGACAGCCCACTTGACCACCAATTGATCGATGTGATCGGGCAG
>JBGSRB010000249.1:0-1725 GCA_041737735.1 Anaerolineae bacterium
GGCGCGCCGCCGCAGCGCATGAAACGCCGCCGTCGTCAGCGCTGCGGGGAAGGCTTCCATCGCGGCGATCCAGACATCATGCTCCAGCGGATCGACAAAATGGGCTTGCGCGCCTAACAGTTCTACCAAGTCCGACGCCAACGCCACCGCGTCACGGTCAGCGCTGACACTGGGCATCAGCAGCATCATGCCCTTGTCGAACAGATCAACGGCGGCATGATCACTGTCATCTAAACCATCGTAGAGATACGCGCTGTTGAGAATCGGCGTGATGCCGATCATGTGCGCGCCGCCCGCCAGATGTTTCTTGGCAGCATTCAGCGATGGCTGCTTGAGCGCGGCGGTATCCAGCAGCACGCACCCCTCACGCAGGTCGCGCCCGATCAAGGCATAGGCTGATAATGTTTCGCTGGCAGGCAGCGCCAACAGCACGATGTCTTTATCGGCGGCGACAGCCGTGATCGCGCGCACCGCGTGGTCGAGCGCACCGCGCTTGTGCAAGGCGTTGGCGATTTCCGGCGTGGGATCGTATCCGCTGATCTCGAAGCGCTGACGGGCGTCTTTTGTGGCGTTATAGCGTTTGAGCGCCAGCGCCGCCGACGCGCCAATGCGTCCTAACCCGATGATGCCAATAGTGATGGTTTGCATAACTGTTCATCCTGTTTTTAGGATGGGCATTATACCGCAGGCGCGGCGTGGATAACATCACAGCGCGCGGATTATACCCCGCCTGAGTCGCGCGATTTGTTTTACAATTTTTATTCGCGTGGTAAACTCATGTCTATAATTTTACATTGATGAGACTTATAGCCACATGACCAAAGTTGACCGCCGTATCACCCGCACCCGCCGCCAATTCTGCCAAGCTTTGCTCGACCTGCTGCGTGAACGCGGCAGCGATCAGATCACGGTGCAAGAAATCGCTGATCGCGCTGATCTCAGTCGCGCCACCTTCTACCTGCATTATAAAGACAAAGACGATCTGCTGATCGACGCGCTCGAACGCTTGATCGACCCGCTGCTTCGCATCAAGCCCTTGTCCAGCGATTTTGAGCCTGGCGATGAGAATCCCGCGCTGCGCGTGTTCGAGCATGTGGCGCAGCACCATGATCTCTACAAAGCGACCATGAACACGGGCAGCGTGTGGCGCGTCGCGCAGTCGCTGCGCGTGTACAGCGCCAATGTTGTGCGCTCGTCGCTTGATCTCGCGCTCAATGGACAGCCCGCGCCTTTTCCGGTGGAGGTGTTGGCGCAGCACATGGTCGGCTCGATGCAATGGCTGATCGTGTGGTGGCTCGAAAACGACATGCCTTACAGCGCGGTCGAGATGGCGACGATGTATCAGACCATGAATCGTGCGGCAGTGCAGGCAGCGTTGGGACACCAACAGCCTAACGCTTGACCGCGAACGCGACGATCTCATCTTCGCGCCCGACCAGCTCACCGAGGCGGGTGAGTGCGCCCACGCCCGCGCGAATCAGCGGATTATGCGCCCACGCCTTCTGATCGAGCGCGGCGAGATTTTTGCTGCTTTCCCGGTAAAAATGCGCCAGCGTGAAGCCCGTTTCATCGAGATAGCGCGTCAGGGTTTGGACGCCGAAGCCATACAGATGATAGCGATACAAGCGGCGTCCGGCGGTGGTCACACGCCCGCCCGATAGGGTGTAAGTCAGGTCCAGCGCGCGGATCAACAGGCTGTAGGCGTCGGGAACGCGCAGCGCCAGC
>JBGSRB010000278.1:0-6054 GCA_041737735.1 Anaerolineae bacterium
GCCGATCTCGATGCCGAACCAACAAGGCGTTGCGCACGCATCCACGCGCGGCAGCAGTTCCCGCAGCGCGCGATCATCAAATGCCGCTGCCCGCATCATCGCAATTAGCACACTGACGAACGTTAATATGATTAGTGATAGTTTTAACAATCGGACAGGCATCGAATGACCATTCTTCACGCGCCGTTTACATCATGCCGCACATAAACGGGATTGACTTTTAAGGAAATTTAACATATACTACCTCTAAGCTTAAACATCTAACCCAATCTGCATCTGGGGAAAGGAAAACAACCATGGTATTCGGCACAATTGTCTCAGCGCTGACCTTGCTGGTGGTCGCCTATTTCATGCTGCTGATGGTAGGCGAAACGTTACGGGCGGTGCTGCTGCGCCTGACCGACGATTGACTGACTAGGCGCGCCAGCGTCTCGTATCAGCCATTCTAAACAGCATCATCGTGCCACACGTTGATGCTGTTTTTATTTCTGACATTGATGCCACAGCCCTAACTCGGCTACATCACCTGTGCCAAACCCGCCAGCACGACCGGCAAAAGCTGCTTTTTGCGTGACATCATGCCGGGCGCGTCGAGCGTATCATCATCCAGACGTTTATACGGCAGTGTGGCAATAATGCGCTGCTGCCCCACCAGCACCAAACGACTGTTCCCACGCACCACATCGGTGATCATCAACAGCGCCAACGCCAACTTTTGCGCCTCGACCAAGTGATCGAGCGCCGCACGCAGATCATCTAAGCGATCCGGCAGTTCCGCGAAGCTCGACACTTCGATTTGCGCGATGCCGACTTTCAGCCCGCCTTGATCGTAATATTTAATGTCGCCGCTGACCACTTCATCGGCAAGGCGACTGCCCAAGCCCGCGCTGGCGCCCAGCAGCTTTTCGCCAAACACGTTGATCGCCGCGTCGGTCGCCGCGTCGTCGGCGTCAGCATCAGCCAATCCTGCCAGCTTTGCCAGCCGCCGCGCCGCGATCACATCGCGCGGGGTTGTGGTCGGGCTGCGGAAGATCAGCGTATCGCTCAAAATGCCGCTGATCAGCACGCCCGCTACGCCCGCCGGAAACGACTGCCCAAACTCAAGGCTGCGTTCCAGCACCAGCGTCGAACAGCTTCCCACCGGATCGACGTGAAAGCGGATCGGCACCGCTGTCGGAATCGTGCTGAGGCGGTGATGATCCAGCACTTCGACAACTTCGGCTTCTTCCAAACCGGGGACGGCTTGCGCGGCTTCGTTGTGATCAACCATGATCACGCGGCGATGCGGCGGCGACATCAGGGCGGATTTACGCACCAAACCCGCATAACGTCCGTCGCTGTCGGTCACGATAAAATCGTCCTGTTCGCTGCGGATGATCTGCCCGATCAAGTCGCGCACGAACTCATCACCTTGCAGCGTGACGCAGTGCGGATCGATGGCGGCTTCGGCGTGCAGCTCGAACTCTTTCGCTAGTTGCAGCACGGAAGCCGAACTCAACGCCTCGGCAAAGTGAGCGAACAAACCCGCGCCCGTCAGCAAACCAAGCGGCTTCGAGTCAGTGTCGAGCAGGGGCGTGGGGCGCAGTGTGCGTGCGATGCTCTGGCACGCTTCCAGCACACTTGAGGCGCGCGTCAACGGGGGAATATCTTCACTGAGATCGATCACACGCGGGCGCACATCCGTCACCAGCATCGGCGCTTCGAGCGCGAAGTAATCGAGCGCGAACGCCGTTTGCGTGTTGACCTGTCCCGTGCGACCGGGAACATACTGCGTCGTAGGCACGACCGCGCCAAGTAGCCACGCATAACCAATGGCGGACGCAATCGCGTCCATGTCGGGGTTGCGGTGTCCGATAACCAGTGTGCTATCAGGGATCGGCATGATGGGCAGAACCTCACAATTAAGGGGTCAGAAGTTACTGCCAATCATACCGCCACGCGCACGTTTAAGGCAGGGCAGTTATGCCCTCATGCCGCCTTTATTCCCACGGACTGCCTGCCGCCCGAAACTCACGCTTGCCCAGAAACTCGACCTTGATCGCATTGAGCGACTCGTTAGGAAAACAATCTTGACGCAGCGCGTTCAGCACCGCACAGCGCAAATGCAGGGGATACCCGCTTGCCTCCGCTTGTTTGAGTGCCGCATTATCCCGAAAGAACAAACGCACACGCGCATCACGCACGTCATGCCCCAAAATGGTGTAACCCACAAGGCGCGGCTGCCGCTGACGATTCTCGGCACACACACGACGCACCGCCCGATCTAATTTGCTCTTGAGTATTTTTTGATCGTTATAAATTGACCGCCGCGAATTCCGCGCGTCCATGCGCAAAATACGCCGCAGCAGCGGGAACACGAACAACTTCATGGTGTGTTCCTTTCATGCTCAGATGACCTACTCAACGATGATATTAGCGTACAGCCATATGCGCGCGCACATTCCCCCAGTTTTGTGGGGGAACGCGCGCACGTTTAGAAGCGTCCGGTCATCGAGTCGGCGTAACCTGTCAATTCCATGTAACCGAAGCCGGTTACATCCCCCGTGAGCGCGACCGCGCCTTCATAATAGGTGACGCCCCCGCCGTGCAATTCTTGATCCGCCAGCAGCGTGCGCACATTAAAGCGCAGCGGTTCAGCACCCGCACCCACCGACGGCAAATCAATGTCCACATCCCAAGCGGCGGGATACAGCGCGCCCGAATGCGGACTCGCCCACGTATCCAGTGGCGTTAAAGTAAAACTCGCCGCCGGAAGATAAACCGTTGAGCCGTCGGCATTAATCAGCAGCCCACCGAAATATGGATCGCTGCCGCCATCGATCAGGCGAATCTGCCCGATCATCAATTCGCGCCCATCGTCGAACTGCAAGCCGAACCAGTCCCAACCAAGCGCATCATCACCAAGCGCGCTGGTGCTGAACTCGTGATCTTTCCACGCATAGCCCGTGACCGTGAAAGTCTCGTCGTCAATGGTGATCGTGCCGTCAGCCGCCAAACGCGACAAGGTGTAATAGTAGCTGGCGTTGCCGGGTTCAGCGCTTTTGGCACTCAAGCCGTTCACGCCTTGCAGCGCGGGCGCTTTAAGTTGATCGAGCGTAAAATCGACGGCGAAATCCGCCGCGCGCGCTTGGATGCGCGTCAGCGTAGCGTCGTCGTTCACGCCTGTGATCGCCCAATCTTCGAGCCACACACGATACACAGGTTCGACCTGCGCGCCCGCCAAGCCTGCCCCGCCGCGACTGTAACGTTCTTCATGCAGAAAACGCCCGCCCCCCACATCGCTGATGGCGAAATGCGCCATGTACAGTTGATTGGTGCGCCATTCCGAGTCGCTGATTTGGGCGTCGGCGTCAATGGCGCGACGGAAGATCGTGAACTGGAAACCGAAGTGCCGTCCGTCGGCAGTTTGCAAGTTACCCGTGTAATACCACCACTCGGTTTGAAAATCAGGGTGCGCGCCAAAATCACGCGGGAACTGCCAATCATAGGGGTCGAGAGCGCGCGCAAAGCCGCTGCTATCAGCGCGCGTGTCGAGGATCACGGCGCTGGCGCTGACTTCCGCCTCGCGCGAGTTATCGATCAGGTTAAACCCGATGAATGCCACCACCAGCACGACGGCGATCAGGCTGAGTATACGTAACATAGGCGCATCGACTTTCGTTGCATTTGTGCGTAATATCACAAATATAACGCGCATCCCTTAACGTGGGCTGAGAGGAAGCGTAACGCTGTGTGGGCAGAGCGCATCAACAAAACAGGGATGCGCACGCATCCCTGTCGGTTACTTCGTGGACTAGCTGTGCATCAGCGCCCGGATTTAAGCGGCGCGTTTTTGCCATCATTGGGATACTCATACTCGGTTTCGACGGGCGGCAGTTTGATGCCGCCGCGCAGCGCTTCTGCGGGCAGATCAGCGCTGCCTAACATCGCGTCAAATTGGATCAACGCGCGGTCGTCAAACTCTTGCAACCCACAAATATCGCAGCGCCACGCGCGCACATTCTGCGCGCAAAACAACGTGCTGCCAATCACGCGGGAATAAGTTGCCATCGTCGGGTGCAGATGACCGATCTGGCAGCGAGGGCAAGTGTGCATGTCTGACATTTGAACCCCTCCTGAATTGTGATCACCCGCCCGTTTATTCGGCGGGTGGAATCGCCTGCGGTGGAAAGCGGTATTGCGTCACGATGCCCCAGTCTTGCGGGGGCCAATAACGGATGATCGCCGTTCCGATGATGCGTGAACGCTCGACCACGCCAAACGCGCGCGAGTCGCGGCTATTGTTACGATTATCGCCCATCATGAAAAATTCATTTGCGCCCAAGTCCCACGAACTATCGCGGCACGTGCCGGTCGTACACAGTCCGTTGGTATACGTCTCATTCAGCAACGTTTCGTTGATGAACACCTGTCCATCGCGAATGGCGACGGTATCGCCGGGCAGCCCGATCAGCCGCTTGATCAGCAGCGGGTCATCCGCCAGATGATCATCGCCGGGCGGGTCAAACACGATGATATCACCGCGCTGCGGTTCGCCCAGCAGATAATGCGCGCGGCTGACGATCAAGAACTGTTCCTGATAGAACGACGGCTGCATACTGGGCCCTTCGATGAAGAAGCGCACCGTCGCCAAGTTAACCAGTGTATAGACCAGCACCAACAGCAGGATGGTTTCGATCACTTCCCGCCCAAACCCACCAGAACGGCGCAGCTTGGGGCGGAGCATCGGGTCAGAAGTCGTCAGCATTTCGTCCTCATCATGACGCACGCGCTCAGCGTGTGCCGGGCATGATTGACCACGCCTGCGGGGGCCAATAACGCACGAGCGCCTCACCCACAATAAACTCACGTCCGACCACGCCAAACGCGCGCGAGTCGCTGCTGTGGTTACGGTTATCGCCTAGCACGAAATATTCTTCAGCGCCCAAGCGCCATGCGCCATCAGGACACGACGCGGGTGAGCAGGGTTCATTGATATAAGTCTCGTCCAGCACTTCGCCATTGCGATAGACCAGCGCATCCCGAATTTCGATCAGGTCACCCGGCACGCCGATCACACGTTTGATGTAATCTTCGGTGGGGCGGCGCGGGTAGTGAAAAACGATTACATCGCCATGCTGCGGCTCACTCAGCAAATAATTCACACGGCTGACGATCACATACTGTCCGGTGGCGAAAGTCGGCTGCATACTCGCGCCTTCGACCACAAAACGCGCGCTTGCCAAATTGACCAGCGCATATAACACGGCGATCAACACCAACGTTTCCACAATTTCGCGGATCAAGTGCGCGGGTCGGCGGAAGCGCAAGCGCGGGCGGGTGAGGTCAGGCTGAACAGCGGGCGGCAGCGTCGCCGAAGGTTGATGGATTGACATAAAACTCATTATAAGCGCGACCGCGCGCGCACACAATCCATAGTTGGCACAGAGGCGGGTAAACGCAGCCTAAATTAAGCTTGCGTTATCTACGCCGCTTAAAATCGGCAGCGGTGCATCGTCTGTTGCTTGTTTTGCGTATAGACTCTGTTTTACGTTGTAAGCGCACGTCAGATCAGGAGCGACATCGACCATGAAACTCATCTGCCCCAATTGCGGCGCACCTGTCGCCGCTCGTAATGTGAATGTCCACACCATGACCGCCGCCTGCGAAAACTGTGATGCCGTTTTTCAGTTTGACGGGGCGGCATTGGCTGCGCCTAAAAAACATCGCAAAATGGAAGCACCCACAACGATTGATGTGGAAGAAACCGACCAACATCTGAATATCACGCTCCAATGGCGGCGTAACATGGGATCGCTCGAATGGTTTTTGGCGATCCTGTTTAGCGGTTTGGGCGCAGCATTAACCTTGGTCACGCTGGAAATTGTTCGCGAACTGCTCACGAATTGGAATGGCGGAACCTTCTTCGGCGGCATAATCGCCGGTGCGGTAGCGTTCGGTTTCTGGTATATGACGCTGCTCATTGCCATCAACAAGACTAGCATCCGGGTTGAAAATGACAGCTTAGTTGTGCAACACAGCCCGCTCTATTGGCGTGGCTTAAACATCCCCCTT
>JBGSRB010000298.1:0-2776 GCA_041737735.1 Anaerolineae bacterium
CAAGCGGCGTCACGGGCTGCCCATCGACCAGCAGCGCGAACGGATCAGGCGGCGCATTAAACCCGATCTGCTCGACCAGAATAAACGGCTCGCCACCGGCGCGCGCATAATCGCTCTCGGTCATGGCGGGGAACGCCGCGCGATCCACGGGTGGCAGCGTGAAGGCGTAACCGCCGCCTTGCGCCGTGATCGCCGTTTCGCGGTTGAGCGTGTAAAGCTGCGCGGTCGATCCGCTGGCGGGAATTTGCAGGGTGAAGGGTGCGGCGCTCGTGTTCCACAGCACATACGTGCGCTCGATCAAGCCGCCTGCGCCGCTGCTGTTGGCGAGATCGAACGTGACCGCGCGCCCGCGTTCCGCCAGATCGACCACTTCAATGCGCGCGAATCGGCGTTCGCCAAACACCCGCGCCAGACGGAAATACGCCGCCGCTGACGGACGCGGCGTGCCGGGCTGCGGGCTTTGCCGATGACAATCAGCATGGCGCGGGTTGCGGAACATGCCGAAAGCATCGGCGCTTTGCCCCGCGTTGGGCGCAAAGTCTGAACCGCCGTACTGATTGCCGCAGTCGTCATACAGTTGATGAATGAACACGACATCCGCGCCCGCCGCCCATGCCAACGCCGTGCTTTGGATGATGTAATAGGCTTGCTCGGTTTGCGTGCGGCGGAACGGTCGCCCCGCTGGTTGCCCCCCCGTCCACGTTTCGCCGGGGTAATCATCCCACACCGGAACGCCCGACTCATTCAGCCAGATCGGGCGCGCCAAGCCAAAACTCGCCAGCGTATCGGTCGCGCGCTCGATCACGCGATAGCTCAGCATCGGCGTGACGTAGCTGTGCAGCGCGACAATATCCATGTACCAGTTGAAGCGGTCGCGGTTCGGGTCTTGTGCGAAGATGTTCAGCACGCCTGTCAGCCAGTCGCCGCGTTCGGGATGCTGATACGCCAGCCCGCCGAACATCACCTGCGCCAGCGGATCAACCGACTTGACCGTGAGATAGGTCACTTGCAGCAGGCGCGCATAATCGGCAAGGCTGGCTTGCCAGAACATTGTTAAGTCGGGTTCGTTCCAGGCTTCCCACACGCGCACGCCCTGCTGTGCGTTCCAGCCCAACTGCCGCGCCAATTCTCCGTTGGGCATGTAGCGGCGCACACTGCGCGCGGTGAAATCCGCCCACGGATTGTTAGGGTTGATCGGCTTGTTGGGCGCGGGTTCGTTCGTGCCATCCGCGAACACAGGTTGATACAACCCGCGAATGGTGTTGCCCTCGCGCTGATGCAGCGGGCTGTTGAGCAAGATCAGATCGGTGCGTAAACCGTGCCGCACATCGTTGGCGACCAGACGGTCGAACGCTTCCCAGTTGAACTGCCCCGGCACGCGCTCGATGTCGCTCCAATACAGCGGAAAGCGATGCCAGCCCGCGCCTAACAGCAGCGCATTTTGATAACGCTCGGTGTCGTCCGCGATGCTCGGCGCGCTGATATGGGCAATGCCGAGCATGGGCGCGCGCACATAACCATCATTGAACGCGCCGAGCGTTTCCGGCGGCAGCGTTTGCGCGCTGACGCCCGCCGTAAGCAGGATCAGCGCAAGCAGCAGGGACAGGACGCGCATCGGCTTCACCCTGCCGCGCGCACGAGCAGCCCTTCGGTCAGCGATTGCACGTAGATGCACATTTGCCACTCAATCGCCACATCCGCCTGCGTGATCGGCACGTCGGTCAGCGTGATGCCGCTGTTCCGCACGATGGCGATCGGCGTGGCTTCGTCGCGTTCACCCATGACGATCTGCGCCGCCGTGCAAATCTGATCCGCGATGCCGCGCTGCGTCACCTGCATCGGGTTGCCGAACAAGTCGATCTTGCCGCGCTCGTCCTGAATCGGCTCGAAACCCGCTGTCGCCAGTGCGACGCCAGTCGTGCCGAGGCGTCCGGGCATCAACCAGCTATCGGTCAGGATAACGCCGATGCGCGCGTTGAACTCGGCGCTCAACTCGCGCTGCAAGCGCGCCGCCGTCGCATACGGATCATCGGAAAACAGCACGGCGTAGCCGTTGGGGATGTTCGAGCGATCAATGCCTGCGTTGGGCGAGAGAATACCGTCTTTGAACGTCAGCAAAAAGCCTTCGATCCCGCCGAATACATGATCCGCCTCTTGGATCACCAACTGCGCGATGCGCGGATTCATGCTGTAACGCGCGGCGATGCTTTCCGCTTCGGGCGTGATCACCAAGTCGTCGAGGCGCACGACGCGCCCTTCCGCGATGGCGGCGTATTTGCTGGAAATGGCGATCACGTCGCCCGTGATCGGGGCGGCGTCGGCGGCACGGATCGCATCCACGATCACGCGCGTGAGGTCAAACGGTTCGTGCATCACCGGCGCGCTCACCGGGATGGCGATCAAAGGTTGGCGCTGCGTCACGTTGGGTTGGCTCCGTCACATGCTTGGCTCACTGAAAACTGCCCAAGCATAGCACAGAACCGCGCTCAAGGAACAGGGATTGCGCCGTTAATCCGCGGTGGCTTCTGCCAGCGCGCGCACCTTCGCCACATCGACCACATCATCCGTGCGCGCCGCTGATCCAACGTGATAGACCTGCGCGTGAACATCGGCGCGCATTTCCACGATTTGCGCCAGCGTCAAGCCGCCGCTGATCACAAATTCATAGCGTTCGCCGTAAGTGCGCGTCCACTGTGCCAGCGTGGATCGCGCAGCGTATGCCGTGGACGCCGTGCCACCTGTCAGCACACGCGGGATCACGCCCGCCAGTTGATCG
>JBGSRB010000322.1:0-22433 GCA_041737735.1 Anaerolineae bacterium
CGAATAGCCGACCAAGCCCGTGTTATCCGCATCGACCAAGCCGTTCAGCCAGTGATCGGCGCTGCTCAAGCGTGCGAACTCGTCAATGACGAAGCCTTGATCCAGCGGGCGATTGAGCAGCGTGCTGGCGAACGCGCCCACATCAGCAAAAGTTGATTCGGTGTGATCGATGGCGGCGACGACATAGCCCTTTGAGGCGAGATTTTCGGTGAGATAGGTGAGCATGAAGCGCGAACCGGGATACCCGTGCGACACCACGATCAGCGGATAGGGCGCATTAGTCGCGTCGGGTTCGGCATCACGCAGCGCGCGCCCGCTGAACGTAAACGGCACGAGCGAACCGGGTTGATCGGAGCGCCCTAACGTGTCGTGATAGGTGGTCAGTTCGTCGGCTTCAGGCGGAATGATCGCCGGATACCAGACTTCGATGGTGAGCGCACGATCATAACGCGCGTCGGGGCTGCCGCTTAACAGATCGACTTGATCAGGATTGGTGAGGATGAGCGTTCGCACGCCCACGCCATAAGTTCCGCGGGCGGCAAGTTCGGGCGCGTTCGGTTGCAGATCGCCAAAAAGGAATGGCTCTTGTGCCATGATGTGTCCTGTGTGCAGTAGTAAGATTGAGGCGAGAATAAACAGTGTTTTCATCACGAATCTTTTCTTAAAGCCTTGACGGCGCGAGTGTAACGCAAAATAGGCTACAATGGGCATGATGAACGCATTAGCGAAGAGGGCGGGTTGATGGAACCCTTGGTTGTGGTCAGTTTGGTGGGCATGGCGCTGGTGTGCGGCGGCACGGCGTTGGTCGTGTTTTTGATGATCGCGCGGCGCTTCGGCGGCACAGCAATCGCTTTCTTCACATCAATGCTCAACACCACCCGCGAAGAAGAAGAGGATGACCGGGGCGGCGTGTATACGACACCAAAACCTGATTTGGACACCATTGCCCGCCGTGCCGATTTCGATGCTGCGGTGGCGAAACATCGGATCAATGATGAAGTTGCGCCGAAACGCCGCACGGGTAGTTCGCTGCCAAGTCCGCGCGAGTCGGGAACATTTCCCAACAACACAGCGAATATTCCCGCGCAATCGAGTCCGCCGTTCGACGCCGCCGATGCAAGTGCGCTGCGTCGGCGCAATGAACGCCCGAATCGTAACTCGCCTTACAACCGGGAACACGGCGACGACGAAGACGATATCATCGGCGGGTTGATGGATATGGGCGATCTTTAATTGCGCGTAATGTCAGATTAATTAGGGGGAGCAAACATGACCAGAGGGTTTTTAAGCGCGGGGATGTTGCTTGCACTTATGAGTTTAACTGCGTGTGGTGCTGGGAGCGCTCCCACGGCGGCGCCAAGCCCTGATGCGACGAATCCGCCTGCGCTTGAACAGGCGACCAATCCACCACCAGCGCCCACGAACGCACCCGCTGTCGATCAGGGCAGTTTTAGCTTCACCGTCACGGGTGATCACGAAACGACGGTCAATAATGGGACTTTACGACATCGCCGCAGCGAGGATGTTTTTTCCCAAAGTGATGGCGGCTATGGTCTCGTGCGTTCGGTGTTTATGGATAGTTGGGCTGGTTCGGCTTATCCCCGTTATGGGGTGGCATTGACGATTGCCCGTGAGGTCGAAGCGGGAACATTTGGGTTGGGCGCGGGCGGCAGTCTCGCGCACAGCATGGAATATTCCCGCCATGAGTCAATCGAGGATGTGCCGATTTACTACCAAGATGTATCGACTGGCACGCTGACGATCACGCAAGTCGAGGGCATTTTCATCACAGGCAGTTACGAGTTCACGGCAGCGGGTCGCATTTTCGATGCTGAAACCAACACATCGACCACCCAGACGGTGATGGTTATGGGGACATTCGAGAATATCTCCGTGGAAGCCAGCGAGTAAATCCGCTGATCAGAAATAATGGAGGGGCGCTATAGCCCCTCCAAACTCACTCGGCGTCGATCATGCCTGCGCCGTAGATTTTGCCCGGCTCGATGATGATCGTGCCGCCGGTGTCAGCATCGACCGTGCCGAACAGATCATACGTGGTCGCGCCCGTGATGCGAACGGGGACGATCTCGCCGTCCGGCACTTCGCCGTCGATGATCACGTAGCCGTCGATCTCCGGCGCGTCGCGGTAGCTACGCCCTAAACTGAGCGAGTCGCCGGTCAGTTCGCCGTCGTCGTCCTCAGCTTCGCCGTGACCTTCGATCAGCACATCGAGCGTTTGCCCGATCAGCGCTTGATTCTTTTTCAGGCTGATGCCCTGTTGCAGCTCCATCAACGCATCGTAGCGCGCCTGCTTCACATCGTCCGGCACTTGACCGGGCAGCAGTGCGCTCGGCGTGCCGATCTCGTAGCTGTATTGGAACGCGCCCACGCGATCAAATTCGAGATCGCGCACGAAGTCGAGCAAGCCTTGAAATTCCACGTCGGTTTCACCGGGATAGCCGACGATGAACGTGGTTCGCACGGCTAAATTAGGCATGGCGGCGCGCATGTTCGCTAACGTTTCATACACCCACTCGATCTTAGCGGGGCGCTTCATGCGTAACAGCGTATCGCGGTGTCCGTGCTGCAAGGGCATGTCGAGATAAGGCAGAATTTGCGGTTGTGACGCGATGGTGTCGATCAGCTTGGGGGTGACATAACCGGGGTAAGCGTACATCACGCGAATCCATGGGATTTCGGGCGCGGCGGCGCAGATCGCTTCGAGCAGATGCGCTAAGCCGTCTTTCAAATCGAGATCGTAGCCGTAGTCGCTGGTATCCTGCGCGATCAGGATGATTTCCTGCACGCCCATGTCTTGCAGATGCACGGCTTCGCGCACGATGCTGGCAATCGGGCGGCTGACGGCTGTCCCCTTGATCTTGGGGATGGCGCAGAACGCGCACGGGCGGCGGCAACCATCCGCGATTTTGATGTAGGCGCTCGCGCCCTGCACGCTGGTGCGTAACACGCCGCGCTCATCCGAACCGACGACAGCAGCATCGGTCGGCAGGTGATAGAGCGGCTCAGGATGTTTGCGGTCGCGCAGCCGCGTGACCAGATCGAACATATCCATCCAGCGGCGTGTGCCGATCAAGCCATCCAAGCCGGGGACTTCTTGCAATAAATCCGCGCCGTAGCGTTGGGATAAGCAGCCCGCCGCGATCACCATCTGATCGGCGCGCCGCCCTTCGACCAATTCGCGCAGCACGTCAATCGATTCGCGCTTGGCGTTGTCGATAAAGCCGCAGGTGTTGACGATCAGCACTTCGGCTGACGACGGATCGCCCACGCCGCGCATTCCGCTTTGCAGCAACACCTGCGCGATGCTTTCCGAATCAACCGTGTTTTTCGAGCAGCCTAAGCTGACCAGATAGAACTTGTCCTTGCGCGCGCTTTTCTTCATTGTTCCTCAAGTGCATAACTGTGTAGTTCGTCGTGCGCGCATTATACGCGAGTCTGATTTTCTAACCAGCCCATGACTTGCAGCCACTCCGGTTCGCTGTGGGGATTGCGCTCGATGGTCATGCCGAGACGCTCCATCACGCGGATCGATGCGCTGTTGTCAAAGGCTGTGGTGGCGACGATGCGCTTAACCTGCCAGCGCGTGAACATCAGATCGATCAGCAGGCGCGCGGCTTCGCCAGCATAACCATTACCGCGCTGCGGTTGATTGACCGCCCAGAACATGCCCATTTCCGGTTGACGCAGGTGATCGACGGCGGTTCCGGTTTGAAATGATGGCAGCAAACCCACAGGCAGCAAACACGGTACTAAGCCGACTGCGCCGATGACTTCTCCGGTGTCACGCAAGCAGATCGCGTAATCGCCATAGGGTGGTTGATACAACGCCGCGTGCGCGGAATAAGCGCGCGTTTGCCAGTCTAACCACAATTGATGCGACGGGTCGGTTGGACTGTCGAGACTCGCTAAACCATCATCGAGAATCGGCGCAACCGCGCTTAGATCGTCCGCACTGAACGGGCGCACGATCAGGCGGTCGCTGGTTAGCACGGGTAGGCGCATACCCCATTCATGCACGAGATCAGGCGTGAAAGTCTCAAGTGTGGGCAGCGTCATTTCCGCCAGCGCGAGGACTTCGGGTGGAAGCGTGAAGCCCGGCGACGGCACCGCCAACGCGATCATGCCCGCCGCTTTCAACGCACGGATGCCGTTGGCGCTATCTTCGATGCCAAAACACTCGGTTGGATGCACGCCGAGTCGTTCAGCGGTTTTGAGATAAATTTCCGGGTGGGGCTTGCCGTGCGTCATGTCGTCGCCATAGAGGATGGTCTCGAACACCTGATCCAGCCCGGTGATCGCCATCACTTTATCGATCACCGCCGTCGGTGATCCCGACGCCAGCGCCACCCGATAGGCGCTTTTGGCGGTCTGCACGGCTTCGAGCGCGCCGGGTAAAGCAGGAAAACGCGCATCGAGCTTGGCGTTCACGCGCGCGATCACGTCCGCCATGATCGCTTCGAGCGACCAATCGAGCGCGAGTCGTTCGCGCATGACTTCCGCCCATTCAATCGTGCTGCGCCCCATCGCGTGCCGCTGATCGTCCATCGTCCACGTTTTGCCCAGATCAGCGGCGAACTCGATCCGTGACTCGAACCAGTAGGTTTCGCTGTCGAGCAGAATGCCATCCATATCGAAGATCACGGCGCGTATGGGCATCGGGGTGTTATCCTTCGGCGTTCAGGTCGATTTTTTCGTAAACGGCACAAGTTTTCGGCGGCAGCGTGACGGCGTAGGCGGTGCGGGTCAGCGTGTCGTTGGGCGCATTCTCGCGCCCGCTGAACAAACGCAGTTCCCAGCCTTCACTCTCTTTCGTCGGAATCGTGAGGGTTTGCACGTCGTCCAAGTCGAAGTTGAGATAAACCCGAAATGCCCGCTGATAGGGATCGCACCGTTCCAGGCACAACGTGCGACGTTCCCACGCATCATAAACAATCGTGGCGGCGGGATCGGGGTTGGTCAGCGCGAGATGATCGCGGCGCAGCGCTAAGAGCGCGCTGTACCAAGCGTACAAGTCCGCGTGATCGCCGTTCTCGCGCAGGGCGTGGTTGAGTTTCGAGCGCTGGAAGGTGTCCTCGCTGGCGGGATCAGGCGGATCGCCGCGCCACGCGAACGCGGCAAATTCCTGTTTGCGTCCGGTGCGCACCGCTGCTGTCAGCGCTGAATCTTCAAAATCGACAAAGAACAGGAACGGCGCACGCTCGCCATATTCTTCGCCCATGAAGATCATCGGCACGTAGGGCGATGTGAGCAGCAGCCCCGCCGCTAGTTTCAATCCGTCGAGATCGGTCAGCGCGGTGAGGCGTTCGCCAAACATGCGATTGCCCACTTGATCATGGGTTTGCGTTGCCACAACAAAACGATCTGCCGGAATGTGCTGCGCGCGCGTGCCATGCCGACGACGGCGGGCAGGCGCGTATTGTCCATCATAGGCGAAGCGCCCGCGCAGCATTTTGGGCAGCAGCTTGAAATCGGCAAAATCGCCATAGTAACCGTCAGTTTCGCCCGTCAGCGCGACATGGATCGTGTGGTGCAGGTCGTCGAGCCATTGACCATCCATGCCGATGCCGCCCGCGTCGCGCGGCGTGGTCAGGCGATGATTGCTGCTTTCGTCCTCGGCGACCACATAAACGCGGCGGTTGTGCTGCGTTGCCCAATCGTGAACCGCTTCGCTCCAATGTTCGAGAAACGGATACGCTGAGAGGTCGAACAGAGTGTGCGTGGCATCCACGCGGAAGCCGTCGATGTGCGCGTGTTCCAGCCAGAACAGCGCGTTTTCGATGAAGAAGCGCCGCACCTGATCGCTGTCGCGCCCATCAAAATTCACCGCTGATCCCCAGGGGCTGCGGTAGCGCTCGGTGAAGAACCCCGGCGCGTAATCCCAGATGTAGTTGCCTTCGGGACCGAAATGGTTGTAGACGACATCGAGAAAGACCGCCATGCCCTGATTATGCGCGGCGTCGACCAGCTTTTGTAAGCCTTGCAAACCGCCATAAATCGACTGGGCTGCGAAGATATACACGCCGTCATAGCCCCAATTGCGTGCGCCGGGCGTGGTGGCAATCGGCATAATGTTGAGCGTGGTCACGCCCAATTCATGCAGGCGCTTGAGGTGCGGAATAATCGCTGTGAACGTGCCTTCAGGCGTGAACGTGCCGACGTGCAGCTCATAAAACACGCTGTTGCGTAAAGACGGCGGGTGAAAATAGGCATCTGTCCATTTGAAAGCGGTGTCCACAACGGCGGACGCTTCATGCACGCTGTCGGGCTGCGCGCGCGCTGTCGGATCGGGGCGTTCTTTCGTGCCGTCAATGCGGAAGAAATATCGATCACCCGCGACGACATCATCCGCCGTGCAAGTGAAATAACCGAAGTCCTCGCGCGTCATCGGGATATAACGATCCCCACGCAGCAGATGAACTTCCAGACGTTCAGCGGCAGGCGCCCATACGCAAAAGCGTGCGCGCTTGCGATCGATCAAGTGTGCGCCAAGTGGCGTGTGTGTAGTCGTCATGGGGTCAAATGTAACGCAGGTTGCGCGTGATCACAATGCAGGGCGGAAGTTAAATTGCGCCTAGCGTTGATCAGCTGTAGACGCCTGACTCGTGTTAAGCTGACGCTTGATCCATCGATGTGGGTGGTGCGGGAGGTCTATATCATGAAACGTGGACGCTATCTGCTTAATCTCATTGTGTTCGCGCTGACGACGTTGACGATCATGCTATTGGGCTTCAGTTTGTGGTTTGCGCGCACCTATGCGCTCACGCTGGTGTATCCCACGCGCGCCCTGCCGCCGACTACGCTTGCGTCGTATGGTATTGACGATGGGGAAGCGGTCAGCTTTACGACGGAAGACGATCTCACGTTAGTGGGGTGGTATGTCGCGCCTGCGCCCGACAGTGACGGCGCGTTCATGATCGCCGTGCATGGTGTGGGCGGCAATCGCACGGCGCTGGTGGATGAAGCCATGCTGTTGATCGAGCATGGCTATGGCGTGCTGCTGTTCGATTTACGCAATCATGGCTCTAGTCCTGACGCGCAAACCACTTTCGGCTATCTGGAAGCGCGCGACCTGAGCGCCGCGCTCGATTATGTGCAAACGCGCCCCGAAGTGAACGCGGAGCGCATCGGCGTGATCGGCGTTTCGATGGGTGGGGCGGTGGCGCTGCGAACGGCGGCTGAACGGACGGATATTCGCGCGGTCATTGTGCAATCGACGTATGCCACATTTGCCGATGCCGTGGGGGAACGGGTCGCCGGTGAAGTTGGCGCACTGACGCATCTGTTCACACCGCTGATTCTGGGCTTTGCTGCGCAGGAAACCAACGTCGATTGGTACGATGTGCGTTCGGTGGACATCATCGCGCAGATCGCGCCGCGCCCGATCCTGATTATGCACGGTGAGCTTGATCCGTTGATTGGTGTGCATCATGGTCAGCGTTTGTTCGCGGCGGCGGGTGAACCCAAAACATTATTCCTCATGCCGCAGGGACAGCACGGCGGGTTGTTCAACACTGATCCTGACGGTGTGACGGCGCAGATCATCCCGTTTTTGGAGGCGGCGCTGCGCGGATCGGGCTAGCGCCTACCTTGACGAACGAGAGGCGCTCCACTACAATGACTCGACCTGTGGGGGCGAGATCACGCGATGTTTGAACAACTGACTAACCGCTTGCAAAACGTGTTCGATGGTCTGGGGCGCGTGGGCAAGCTGACCGAAAAAGATGTTGACAACGCCATGCGCGAAGTGCGGATGGCGCTGCTGGAAGCCGACGTTGCGCTGCCAGTCGTCAAGGATTTTGTGCGCCGTGTGAAAGAGCGCGCGGTCGGCGCGGATGTCACCAAGAGTCTGAAGCCGGGTCAGCAAGTCGTCAAGATCGTGCATGAAGAACTGCTGGAAACGCTCGGTGAAGGCGCGCCGCTTAAGCTCGGTAACGCGCGTCCGGCGGTGATCATGATGGTCGGTTTGCAGGGGTCGGGTAAGACGACGACCACCGCTAAACTCGCGTTGATGCTGCGGCGCGAAGGCAAAACGCCGTTCTTGATCGCGGCGGACACGTATCGTCCGGCAGCGGTCGATCAGTTGGTCACGCTGGCGAAGCAGGTGCAAATTCCCTATTACGAAGAGGGAACGCGCGCCGCACCGCCCGACATCGTGACGCGCGGATTACAGCAAGCACGTGAAGCCAACGCCGCGGTTGTGATCATCGACACGGCGGGGCGCTTGCAGATCGATGATAACTTGATGGGCGAACTGGATCGCATTAAAGCGATCAGTAAGCCCAGCGAGATCATGCTGGTCGCCGACTCGATGACGGGTCAAGAGGCGGTCAACATCGCGCAGGGCTTCAACGAGCGCTTGGGCATCACCGGCTTGATTTTGACCAAAGTCGATGGTGACGCACGCGGTGGCGCGGCGTTGTCGATGCGCGCGGTCACAGGGGTGCCGATCAAGTTTCTCGGCACGGGTGAAAAGCTGGACGGGTTCGAGGTGTTCCACCCGGATCGTCTGGCACAACGGATTCTCGGCATGGGCGATGTGTTGTCGCTGATCGAGAAAGCCGAAGCCGAGTTCGACGAGGAAGAAGCACTGATTTTGCAGAAGAAACTGATGGAAAATCAGTTCACGCTGCAAGACTTTCTCGACCAACTCAGGAAGATCAAGCGGATGGGGTCGTTCACGCAGTTGCTCGACATGATTCCGGGCATGAACCGCTTCCGCGATCAGATCGATCAGCAGGAAGTTGAGCAGCGCATCCGCCGGGTGGAAGCGGTCATCAACTCGATGACGATGCACGAGCGCGAAAACCCGAAAGTCCTCAACGCCAGCCGCCGCAAACGGATCGCGGATGGCAGCGGCGTTGAAGTGCGCGATGTGAACGATGTTTTGAAGCAGTTTAATGATATGCAAAAACTCATGGGGCAGATGGGGCGTGGTGGCGGGTTCGGTTTACCGGGCTTGCCTGCGGGCGGGATGGGCGGCGGAATGCCGCAGCAGCGCGCACCGCAGCCGCGTCAGTTCAGCGCAAAAGGTGGTAAACGCCGTCGGCGCTAGGGAATGGCGGCTCGCTGGCGAGTCGCTCTCTTCCGCAACTGAGTGCGTGATTCTCAGTGGCTTCCCGATCATGGGATCGCATGGAAGCGTAGGTACTTAAGGAGTACATAACACATGGTTCGTCTTCGTCTTCGTCGCATCGGCTCGAAAAAGCAGCCGAGTTATCGTATCGTTGTGGCTGACCAGCGCTCAGCGCGTAATGGCGGCTTCATCGAGATCATCGGCTTTCACAACCCGCGCACCGAGCCGCCAACGGATGAAATCAAGGAAGATCGCGCGCTCTATTGGCTGAGCCAAGGCGCGCAGCCCAGTGAGTCGCTGGCATACATCCTCAAGCGTACTGGCACGCTGGATCGTCTGGCGCGTCTGCGTCAGGGCGAAAGCATGGAGGCGCTGGTTGCGGAACGTGCGGAACAACTCGCCGCTGCGCCCGCCGTCAGCCGCAGAACACGCTATCCGGCGCCGGGACCCGGCGAAAGCAAGATCAAAGCGGCAGCGGCTAAAAAAGCTGCTGACGCTAACGCCGAGTAAGATCAACAATTCGGGCTGGCTTGGAGCGCAGACCTAGCGCGCTCCAAGTCAGCCTATGTGCTGACCACATCAACACCTGCCGGAAGGACGCCCATCATGGAATCTTTGGTTGAATACGTCGCTAAAAGTCTGGTTGATGACCCGACCGCCGTTAAGGTGCGTCGTCGTGATGGGGGTTCGACCCTGATCATCGAGCTGCGGGTGGCGCAAACCGATACGGGGCGCATCATTGGTAAGAATGGGCGGGTGGCGAACGCTTTGCGGTCGCTGCTGCGCGCGGCTGATAATCCTAAAAATAAGCGCGTTATCCTCAAGATACAGTGAGTTTCATGCCAACCGAACCCAAATATTTGCTGCTTGGTCAAGTGCTGCGCCCGCACGGGGTGCGTGGTGAAGTGCGCGTTAAGATTCTGACTGATTACCCCGAACGCATGGCGCAGCTTGAGCAGGTGTTTCTCGGTTCGGGCGCGGATGATGCCAAAGCGAAGGTCTACACGGTCGACTCGGCGCGGCGCAATGGCGAGTATATGCTGCTGAAAATACGCGACATTAGCGACCGCGATCAGGCGGATCGACTGCGTCAGTTATTCGTGATGGTGGCGCTGGCGGATGCCGTGCCGCTGGATGCAGGCGAGTTTTACCTGTATCAAGTGATCGGGCTGACGGTCAAACTTGAAGATGAGACCGTGCTTGGCACCATCACCGAAGTGATCGAGACGCGCGCCAACGATGTCTATGTGATCGCCAGCCCGCAGTATGGCGAAGTGCTAATTCCGGTGACGGAAGAAATCATCCTTAAGACTGATATTGCAGCGCGTGAAATGATCATTCGCCCGACTGCGGGTTTGCTGCCAGAAAGTTAAATTTCCGCACGGGCTAATAATCCCCGCTTGACAGCGCGCCGTTCCTGACGCTATGCTGATCCCCATACGTTCGCCGTCTCACTCAGCCCACCGCGTGCCTTATGGATACTCGACTCGCTTGGTTTGGCTTAAGTTTGGTCACGAGCCTTTCACCCAAGCGATTACAGGCGTTAATCGCCGCGTTCGCTGATCCGGTGGCGTTGTGGTCAGCCGACAGCGCGGCGCTACGTTCGGCGGGCGCAGACCCGCGCGTGATCGAAGCGCTGGTCAAGGCGCGCACGCAGCTTGATCTGAGCGCACAGTTGGCACAGGTGAGTCAGGTGGGCGCGCAGGTGATCACGCTGGTGGATGCCGACTATCCGCCGCTGCTGCGCCAGATCGCTGATCCGCCGCCAGCCTTGTATGTGCGCGGTAGCTTGAATGCCGAAGATGTGCGCGCACTGGCGATCATCGGGACGCGGCGCGCCACGACGTATGGACGCGATGTGACCAACGCGCTGGTGCGCGGCTTGGTCGCCGCTGGTGTGACCATCATCAGTGGGTTGGCGTTCGGCGTCGATGCTTATGCCCACCGCGCCGCGCTTGATCACGATGGGCGCACACTGGCGATTATGGGCTGCGGCATCGACCGTATCTATCCGCAAGAACACGCTGACATCGCGCGACGGATTGCTCGTCAAGGCGCGCTCGTGACCGAGTTTCCAGTGGGCAGCAAAGCGCAGCAGCATCATTTTCCGCAGCGCAACCGCGTGATGAGTGGCATGGCGCTCGGCGTGCTGGTGATCGAAGCATCAGAAAAAAGCGGCACGTTCATCACGGTGAACGCCGCATTAGAGCAGGGGCGCGAGGTGTTTGCCGTGCCGGGCGGCATTTTTTCACCCGCCAGCAGCGGCACTAATCGCTTGATTCAAGAGGGCGCGAAACTGATTACGCGCGTGGATGACATTCTCGAAGAAATCGACGCTGTGCATCAGCAGGCGCAGGGGCGCGCATTGATGCAGGAAGTGCGGCAGGCAGTTGCGGCGGTCAGCGCGCCGATTGATGCGCTCGAAGCCGCGCTGCTCGACTTACTCAAAGCCGAAGCGCGCACGATTGATGAACTGGTGCTGCACAGCCAGTTGAGCGCCGCACAGGTGACCAGTACCCTAACGATGCTGGAATTGCAGGGCTATATTGAGGCGGACGGGCGCGGCGGGTATCGCGCGCTGCCGCAGATGTGATGGCGTTTGCGGCGCAAGCAGCAGCGCACAATGCAAAGGTAAGATCAGATCATGTCGATGAGTCATTTCTATGCGGTGATTATGGCGGGTGGCGGCGGCACGCGCTTGTGGCCCATGAGTCGCACGCACCAGCCCAAGCAAATGCTGCCGCTGGTCGAAGATCAATCCATGTTTCGCGTCAGTGTTGAACGGCTCGCGCCGTTGTTCCCGCCGGAACGCATCTATGTGGTGACGGGCGAGCGTTATATCGACGGGATGCACGCGGATTGCCCCGAAATTCCGCGCGCGAACTTTATTGGCGAGCCAAACGGCAAGAATACAGGTCCCGCCGCTGCGCTCGCTGCCGCTGTCATCTATCAGCGTGATCCGGATGCGACGATTGCGTTGCTGACCGCTGATCATCATATTGGTATGAAAGACCGCTTTCGCGCGGTGCTGGCGGCGGCTTACGAACTGGCGCAAGCCGGGCGGATCGTCACGCTGGGCATCTCGCCGTCGATCCCGTCGACGGGTTTCGGTTACATCCAACGGGGCGAAGCACTGCGCGAGATCGACGGGTTCGCCTGTTATCACGCGCGCAACTTCACCGAAAAGCCCGACGCCACTACCGCCGCCTACTTCATTCAATCGGGTGATTACAGTTGGAATTCGGGCATGTTCATCTGGCGGGCGGATGAAGCGCTGCATCAATTTGAACTGCACCAGCCTGATATTCACCGCGCGATGGTGACGCTGCAACCCACCGTGGATACGCCCGCTTTTCAGGCAACGCTAACGCAGGTGTGGGAAGATGTTCCTAAGGTGCAGATCGACACGGGCGTGATGGAAGCAGCCGATAATATCGCCGTGATTCCGGTGGACATCGGCTGGAGCGATGTGGGCAGTTGGGACGCGCTGTTCGATGTGCTGAACCTGGATGAAAGCGGCAACGGTTACAAAGGCGCGTCACCGAATCGTGTCGTAATCGACACGCATAATTCATTGGTGTATAGTAACAAGATGATCGTGACCATTGGCGTTGATGATCTGGTGATTGTCGATACCGATGATGTGTTGATGGTGTGCCACAAAGCGCGCACGCAGGACGTGCGCCGTGTGGTCGAGCTGCTGCGCGACATGCAAGGCGACTCCTATTTATAGGATGAGGAATGGCAGAAACTTTTCAGGCGTATTGTGTTAAATGTAAAGCCAAGCGCGACATGGTCAACCCGCAAGCGGTGTTCACCGACACGGGCAGACCCGGCACGCGCGGCGCGTGTGCGGTGTGCGGCACGACGTTATTTCGCATGGGATCAACACCCGCCCATGAGGGGTTGACCAAGCCCGGACCCAAGCCCGTGAACAAACCCGCCAAAAGCGCGAAGAAGCCCGCCGCGAAGGGCAAGCGTCCCGCAGTTAAGGGGGCGAAAGCTGAGAAAACCCGACAGCAAGCGGCTGCCCGCAGCACGACGCGCAAAAGCGGTGCGGATAACGGCGCGCCCGTGGGCAAACTGGTGATCGTTGAGTCGCCCGCGAAAGCGCGCAGCATCGGTCAGTATCTCGGCAAGGGCTACACGGTCAAGGCGTCGCGCGGGCATGTGCGCGATCTATTGGTGTCGCAAATTTCGGTCGATGTTGACAATAACTTCGAGCCGAAATATCGCGTGCCGAACGATAAGCGCGATGTCGTCAAAGATTTGAAAGCGGCAGCCGATCGCGCTAGCGAAATCTATCTCGCCACTGACCCGGATCGTGAAGGCGAAGCGATTGCATGGCATTTGCTGGCTGCCACCGAGATCGATCCGTCGAAAACGCCCAAGCGCGTGGTGTTTCATGAGATCACCAAGCCCGCGATTCAAGAGGCGTTCAACCACCCGCGCGAGATCGATATGAATCTCGTTAACGCACAGCAGGCGCGCCGCATTCTGGATCGCTTGGTGGGCTATAACATCACCGAACTGCTGTGGCAAAAAGTGCGGAATCGTTTGTCTGCCGGACGGGTGCAAAGCATCGCCGTTCGTATCATCGTGGATCGTGAACGCGAGATCGAGGTTTTTGTCCCACGTGAATACTGGACGCTGGACGCGCGCTTAAGTAAGCAGGTGGCGAACGGCAAGCCGGATCACAAGCCGTTTGTGGCGCGCTTGTTCAAGATCGGCGCCGATGATGTGGATTTTGGCAGCGAAGGCGATGTGACACCGCATCTCGCCATCCTTGAGCGCAGCGAATATCAGGTTGCCGATGTGAAGCGTGGCGAACGCCAGCGCCGCCCGTCAGCGCCGTTTACCACCAGCACGCTGCAACAAGAGGCATCGCGGCGCTTGGGCTTCACCGCGCGGCGCACAATGGCGGTGGCGCAGCAGTTGTATGAGGGCATCGATTTGGGGCGCGAAGGGTCGGTCGGTTTGATCACCTATATGCGCACCGACAGCACCAACATCGCGCCGCAAGCGCAAACCGAAGCACGCGAATATATCGTTGAGCGTTTTGGGGCGGCATTCGCGCCGGAGAAGCCGCCGATGTATCGCACACGGGCGAAGGGCGCGCAAGAAGCGCATGAAGCCATCCACCCGACGGGGATCACGCGCGTGCCGGAAGCGGTTAAGGCGAGCTTGAGCAATGATCAGTTCAAGCTGTACACGTTGATCTGGCAGCGTTTCGTCGCTAGTCAGATGGAAAGCGCGATTTACAATACGCTGCGCGTGGAAATTGACGCGGGCGTGAGCAAGACGGATCGCCCGTATCACTTCCGCGTCAGCGGCAGCACGATCAAGTTTATGGGCTTCCTCGCGCTATATGAGGACTCACGCGACGAGGACAGCGCCGCCGATGATGATGAAGGGCGCATTCTGCCCGATTTTCAGGTTGGCGAAATGCTCAATCTGCTGGCGCTGCTGCCGGAACAACACTTCACGCAGCCGCCGCCGCGTTACACCGAAGCGAGTCTGGTGCGCACATTGGAAGAATACGGCATCGGTCGTCCTAGCACGTATGCGCCCACCGTCGCGGTGATTCAAGACCGCGAATATGTGGTCAAAGAGGATAAGCGCCTGACGCCGACGGACACGGGGAAGATCGTCAACGATCTGTTGGTGCAACATTTCCCGGAAATCATGGATTACCAGTTCACCGCGCGTATGGAAGATCAGCTGGATGATATTTCCGAAGGCGGGCAGGAATGGCGTCCGATGTTGGGCGATTTTTATGCGCCGTTTGCGCGCCATTTGCAGCACGCGCGCGAGATCATTCCGTCGATCAACGTCGAAGAATTGGTCGGGCGGGCGTGTCCGGTGGATGGTGGCGATCTGGTGATCAAGTACGGGCGCTTTGGCAAGTTCATCGGCTGCTCGAATTATCCCGAATGCCGCCACACCGAGCCATTCTTGGAACGGGTGGGTGTGGCGTGTCCGGTGTGCGGTGTGGAGCATGGCGGCGAAGTGATCGAGCGGCGTTCCAAGCGGGGACGCACGTTCTTCGGCTGCTCGCGCTTCCCTGAATGCGAGTTCACCAGTTGGAAGCGTCCACTGGTGCAGCCTTGCACGAACTGCGGCGGAATGCTGGTCGAGCATAACCGCACCACCGCGCAGTGTATCGTGTGCAAGACGAACTACGCCATCGATAAACTGACCGAGCCGGAAACGGCATAAGTAGGCTTCTGAAACGGGTGATGCTCAAGCGTCGCCCGTTTTTTAATCCCTGCGTTTGCGTGTTTCCCCTGCTTGCGTGTACCATAAGTCCCGTAGCTGTGCGCGAAAAACACGTCTACATTGTTGCAAACGGCTAAATTTCGTTACAATACGCGGACAGGGCGATTTTCGACATCGGTCGGCGCACGAAAGGTCACGGCGTTATGAGAAAATGGCTGCAAGATACCTACAACGGGCTTTACCTTGTGCTGCTTAAACCGTACATGCCCGGTGTTAAGCTGGTGATCACGCTGATTGTGGGCATACTGATCGGTTTAGCGTGGGCATATCTGATCGCGCCCGTGGTGTTTTACGATAGTGACCCCAGCACGTTGGAACAGTCGTGGCAGGATGAATGGGTCAAGCTGCTGGCGGATCGTTACGCGGCGTCGCAAAATGTCGATTTGAGCGATAACGTGCGCGAAATGCTCACGCGCGTCGATAATCCGGCGGGGGTTGTTCAGCGCTTGATCGACTCGCCGGGTGAATTCGAGAATACCGCACGCTTGCAGGCGATTCTGCCGTTAGCGCAGGAAGCCCAAGACTCCGCTATTCCCGCGCCGCAGCCCAATAACTTGTTCGCCAATATCGCGCCGTTCATTGTCGCGCCGCTGATCATGGTGATCTTGTTCGTGATCGCCTCGCTGTTGTATGGCATGTTCATTCACCCGAATTTGGTCGAGCCACTGGTTCGGCGGATGCGGGGTGGCACGCAAGTGAGCGCCGAAGTGGTGCAAGCGCGGCAGGCACGCGCTGAGCAAACCAAGCTCATGGAGCAGCAGCGCACCGACTTCAAAACGACGGATTACGGCGCGCCCTTGATGCAGCGCATGTCGTCGTATAACCCGGCGTATGGTTCGTATGACGAGTCGTACACGATTGAGGACGCGCAAGAACGCTTCTTGGGCGAATGTGGCGCCAGCGTCAGCGAGAGTGACGCTGCTGGTCAGCCGCTTGCGTTTGATGTGTGGTTGTTCGATAAAGATGATTTCGTGCGCACGATGACGAAAGTCTTCGTCTCGGATGTCGCGCTCAACGATCCGGCGCGGCGCGCGAGTTTGGAATCACGCGGCGATCTCATCCGCGCGGTTCAGGGCGGAACGCTGGTGCTGGAAACTAACTCGCTGCGGTTGCAGGCGCGCATCGTCGATATGGGGTACACGGCGGCGGGTGGCTTCGAGAAAATGACGCTCGAACTTGCCGCTTGGCGCAAAACTGCCGATGGCGCGCCCGCTGATGTGCCGCAGGCGATGCCCGTGCAGCAAGCTGCGCCTGCTGTCATGCCGCCGTCACAACAGCAATTTGCGCCACCCCCACCGCCGCCAGCGATGCCCGGCGCGTATGGCAATCCGGCACCGCCACCCGTTTTGCCTCCCGATGATGATGATCCGTTTGGCGGCACGGGCGATTTCACGCCGATTCGCTAGTGAGCTAACAACTGGCGCAAAAATCAGAAGTGGAGGGGCGATGGTGCGGAACGCGCACCGTCGCCCCTTGTGCTTACAGCGTCAAGCTATTTAATCGACGCGTTTGATCTTGAGCGTGATTTCGCCGCCGGGCGTTTTGGCGCGCACTTTATCGCCTTTTTTCGCACCAAGAAGCGCCGCCCCGATGGGGCTGGCGTTGGAGATTTTGCCTTCCGCCGGATTCGCTTCCGCCGCGCCGACGATGGTATAGGTTTCTTCCTCGTCTTCGCCTTCTTCGACGATGGTGACCTGCGAACCCACGGACACAATGCCAGCGGTGCGATCATTTTTGCTGACGATGGTCGCGCTGCGCAGCGTATTTTCTAAATACTGAATGCGCCCCTCGACGAAACCCTGTTGTTCTTTGGTGTCGTGATAATCGGCGTTCTCTTTCAAGTCACCTTGCGCCACCGCTTCGGTCAGCTTCTTGGATAACTCAGGACGGCGCACCGTGATCAGCAGGTTGAGTTCACGGCGCAGTTCTTCCGCGCCTTCATGGGTTAAATATACGATTTCAGACATGGCTATCACCTATTCTCATATGCAACTATGGATTGATTGTGCGGCGCACGTTCGCCAGCGCTAACACATTTTGCCGATGTAAGCGCTCGGCAGCGCCGCCTAACAACACGCGATTCTTGCCGCACGCTTCAATATCGATGGTCGCCAGCGCAGCCGCCAGTGCATCATCCGAGGTTGGCGCCACCAACGCCGCATCGACGGCGGCGCGCAGCCGTTCGAGATAGCGCCTATCTTCACGCAGACGCTCGTCAATTTCACCCCGCAGGATGATGTCGCCATGCCCCTGCACAATCGTTTCATAAGTGCCGGTGCTGAGCATCGTCAATGTCGCCATGATCGCGTCGAAACTGTCATCGACGAAAAAGGGCAGGCTCATCAGCGCGTCGCCCGCCAGCAGGATGCGCTCATCGCGCACCAGACAGACAATGCCATCGGGGCTGTGACCCGGCGCTTCCCACAGATCGAGTGTTTTTTCGCCCACAGCCAGCGTCATGCGTTCAGCGAAAGTCACATGCGGCAGCACGACTTCGAGTTGGCGCAGTTCGGTTGAAGCTGATTTAGCACGCGCCAAACTGTCGCGCCCGCGCGTCGCCAGCAGATCGGCGCAGCGCTGATGCGCGATCACTTGGGCTTCGGGGAAAAAACAAGTTCCTGCGGTGTGATCGGCATGAAAATGGCTGTTGATCACATAGCGCACGCTCGTTTTCAGGCGTGTTTCAACGAAACGTTTGATCGCCAACGTTTCTTCAGGATACAACAGCGTGTCAAACAAGACCGCGCCCGCATGGGTGTTGATGACGGTGGCAGTCACTTCGACGTAAAGTTCGCTGATAAAAACGTAAATATCCTCTGCAACTCGTTCGCGCTGCATCGGTCGGGCAGTATCCTTATCCTAAAGCCAAGCTGAATGTTTGCCAGTATAGTCATACGAAAAATGAAAATCAAGAGAGGAATAAGGCTGGAATATCATAAAACGCGACAATCTATTACAATTGATCTAAACATGACGGCTTATCTGAACGAGGCGCAGCCTTAAAGCGCATAACCCGCATCGCAGCCGACGAACACATCAGCGGGATGAGGCTAAGCCGAACATGGCAGGTTTTAGAGAGGAACACAGATGAAATTTCAACGACTGTTCGTGTTGATCATGCTGGCGTTAGTGGTCAGCGTGACGAGTTTATGGGCGCAGGATGCCGCGCCAACGTTTCGTATTGGCGTGCTGGCGCAGGAACGCAGCCCGCTTGCCGATGGTGCGCGTCTGGCGGTGCGTCAAATCAACGACGCCGGAGGCGTAACGGGTGCGGATGATAGTGTCTTTCAATTGGAACTGGTGATCATCGATCCGGAGGAGAGCCTGCTTGATGCCCTGACGACTCTATCCGACGAAGAAGTGGTCGCTGTGATCGGTTTCACTGATGCTGAGCTGATCCGCGAGAATTTGTCCACGTTGGTGCTGCTGGGCGCGCCGATCTTCACGCCGGTGGCTGATGACACGCTGTTGATTGAGGATCAGTCGGATTTGCTGTTCCGCATCAGCGCGCCGCAGTCCACGCTGAATCAAGCACTGGTGACGTATCTGGTAGGCGAGTTCGGCTTGACCGACATCGCCATTGCCCAGCTTGACGCGGACAGCACCACGCAAACGATCAGTTTCGCGCGGGCGCTTGAGGATGCTAACGTTACGCCGTCATCGCGCATCACGATTGAAGAACGTGACGAGATCACCGGTGCGTCACGTGACTTGATCGAGGCTAATCCCGCCGTAATCGTGGTGTTTGGCGAATCAGATCGCGCGGTTTCGTTGTACGCGGCGCTGCGCGCGGGCGGTTGGGGCGGCATTTTCGTGCATGAAGGCGTGTTCGGGTTTGAATTTAGCGCGGCTGCGGTGCAGCCCGTTGGCATTTTGGCGTCACTGCCTTACTCGTTCACGACGCTGACCGAGCGTAATACCGCGTTTGTGAATGGGTACGCGCGCGTGTATGGCGTGCTGCCTCAAGCTGACGCCGCCGCCGCTTATGATGCCGTGACGATGATCGCGGCGGGCTTGGCGGAACCGGGCGCACTGAGCGACACGCTGCGCGGTCTGGCAGATATTGAGGGCGTGCAGGGCGTGCTGAGCGCCAATACACTGCCTGTTGCCGATCTGAGCATCAACGCTGTGATCGTGCGCGTGGGCGAGTTCGGCGCGCCGGAAGTGCTGGCGCGCTTCAGCGATGGTGAATTGTTCCCCGCGGCGGATGTGACGCTGCTCGAACCCACGCCGATTGTGACGGATGTGCCTGCAATTGCAGGTGTAGTCCTCACCATCACCAACCCGCTGCAAAATGTGCGTTCGGGACCAAGCTCCGATTTCCCGGTGATCGGCACACTCAGCGAAAATGAACAAGCCCCGGTGATCGGGCGCAGCGGTGATAACGAATGGGTGGTGATCGATTATGCGGGGCAGCAGGGCTGGTTGGCGGCATTCCTCGTCGATATCACGGGCGATCTCAACACTGTTCCCGTCTTAGCGCTTCCGGCAACGGCGCTGCCCGTTGCCACATCGACGCCCGAAGGCTTCCCTGACTTGATCATCGAGTCGGCGACGGTTGCGCCGCAGCCGATCATCGCTAACCAGAACTTCACCATCACGATTGTCACACGTAACATTGGCACCGCACCCGCACCGCAGTATACGATCTCGACCAATCTTGCGCCCAACAATCAACTGCTGACCACACTCGTGCCGCCGTTAGCACCGAGTGCCTCGGCGACGGTGGTGCTGAATGGCATCATTTCAACGTCGGGCGTGTTTACATCGTCGTTGATCGTTGATCCCAATGGTCAGGTGAATGAGGGTTCCGTGGGTGAGCAGAACAACCGCTACGACCTCAACTATCGCGTCGATCGCGCGGTCATCAATCAGGGAACGCAGACGCTCAATTTGGGCGAAACGGTCGATTTTGAAGGCAATTCGGCGCAGGGCGATGCCAACTGGAACGATGAAGGCGGCACTGTCGGTTTGCGCGCGATTTTTGGCGCGCGGCTTGGCTTGCTGGCAGGCAGCGACTTTAACGCGGTTACGTATGAAGCGATCAATTCCGGGGCGATCAACCGTGATTTGCTGCAACGGACAGAACTCAATGTCGGCACGTTGATCGGCGTGATCACGGCGGATGGCAATCGCACGGTGGCGCAGGTCACTGGCATTGGCGACACGCAGATCGCGCTCACATGGCGCGTGTATAGCAACTAAAAAAACGGGGCGATCCAGTCGGATCGCCCCACTTCAGCTACGCTAATTTCGCTTAATCAGCCGCATTCACCGTTTCCACAGGTGCGCCGCGATTCTCGCTTTCGTCATACTGCGCCAACACTTTGGCGGTGGCGCGATCACGCATGATTTGATCCGCCATGTCGCGCACGCGACCATTTGGCAACTGGCGCGCATCCGCGAGAATTTCTTCACCCACGGTTGACATCAAACTTGCCGCCACGCGCACGATATGCGCTTTAACATCGGCGTTGCGCTCGATCAGATACGAACGGCGCAAAATGACCGATGTGCGGTCGTGGCGCATCCACGCGAGGGGCCACGCGACCGCCATCCGCACTTCATCGAGATCATCGAGCAGGGCGGTTTCGAGCGCGTCGATCAGCATATCCGCCGCTTGCGAGCGCGCGACATCGATTTTCAGGTAATTGGTGGCATGGAAGAAGCCGCGCAGCACTTGCTGCCGCGTGATGCCGTGTGTGCGTCCGATGATGCCGGATAATTCCTGCAACCATGATTCGCCTGCTAACTCTAATAGGCTGAGTGTGGCGGCATATTTTACATCGGGTTCGGGGTCGTTGATGGCGTGCCGCACCACCGGAATCGCTTCGGCGTTATCGTTGACGCCCAGCGCTTCTAAGCCCTTGATCCGCACTTCGGGATCGCGGGCGGTCAACACCTGCTGCAACACCGGAACCGCCGAAACATCCTGATTATCGCGTAAGCCCCACGCCGCCGCCATTTTGAGATCATCGTCAGAAACTTGCAGCGTCTCGATCAGCAGTTGATAGGCGTTGAGTTCGCGCAAATCGCACAGCGCATAGATCGCGGCTTCACGCACGCGCGTGTCTTGGTCGGTCAGCGCTTGCTTGATCAGCGGTTCGGCGCTGAACCACGAAAAATGGAACAGATGCCGCGCGATGCTGGCGCGGGTGGGCGCTTCACCTTCGATCAGCATTTTCTGGATGAGCAGGCGCGCTTCACGATCCGCGCGCTGACACAGCAGTTTGGCGGCGTTGTAGCGCACATAAAACTCATCGCTTTTGAGCATTTCTTCTGACGCCTCAAGCGCCACCGCCGAGGGCGGCAGCACATTGAGCATGGTCGCCAAGCGCCGCAGCGACAGCTTCTGCGCGCCGCCTTTGGTGAATTGCAGCGCTAAACGGGGTTCGCGTCCGGTATGGGGCGTGTCACTGCTCATAAACTATCATTCCTCAAGTTAGCGCAGCGTGGCGACGACGACATCATCAAGCAGCACTTGCGCGCTGGTGATGTCAGTGACGGTCAGGCGTAATTGGCGGCGGCTGTCGATGCTGAACTCAGCTTTTAAGCGCTCGTCGCCGGGCGTTCCGGGCGGTTTGAGCGCGGCGATCTGTTCGCTGCCCATGTTCACGGGGATGATCTGCTGCGCGCTGCTGTTCGCCTGCGCCACAAACACCGCTTGCCCATCCTCATACTTGACCTCAATCATCGAAACCGCGTCGGTGTCGATCTCACCGATCACGAACTCAATTTCGGTTTGTTGATTATGCGCCGCACTCAAAATAACTTCAATTGGTTGCTCAGTCGGATATTTGCTGCCCATCGGGATGATCTCGTCGTAAGCGTGCTGATCGGTGCTGGCATCGAGATAGCGCAGCCCGTAACTGTGGATCAGGTAATCTTCCAGCCCATAACCCGCCGCCACTTGCAGCGCGCCTTCCGCCACCGCCGTAAAGGGTTTATCAGCGCGCACCGCGGTATCGGTGAAATACTGCTTGAGCGTGGCTTGCACACTGGGCATCAGTGATGTGCCGCCCACCAGCAGCACGTAATGAATATCCTCTTTGAAGATGCC
>JBGSRB010000348.1:0-2357 GCA_041737735.1 Anaerolineae bacterium
CGCGAACAAGCCGAAGCGCTGGCGGCGCAGGGTTTGCGCGTGTTGGCGTTGGCGCGCACCGCTGACGCCATGCTCGATGGCGCGCTGGAAGATGCGCGCGAAGGTGTCGCGCTGATCGTGCTGAGTGATGAGATTCGCCCCGATATTCAAGCGACGCTCGATGCTTTTGTGCAGCAGAATGTTACGCTCAAGGTGATCAGCGGCGATAATCTGGAGACGGTGCGCGAGATCGCCACGGAAGCGGGCTTGCACGTCAGCGGCGCGCACACAGGCGACGAACTCGAAGGCATGAACGATGACTCGTTTGATCGCGCGGTGCGTGAGGCGAATGTGTTCGCGCGCGTCGAGCCGCACACCAAGCGGCGCATCATTCGGGCGCTGAAAGATCAGGGCGAATATGTGGCGATGGTGGGCGATGGCGTGAATGATGTTCCCGCGCTCAAAGAGGCGCATCTCGCCATTGCCATGAACGATGGCGCGCAGATCACCAAAGATATTGCCGATCTGGTGCTGCTCAACAACGCCATGACCACGCTGCCGCTGGCATTCAGCGAAGGGCGCACGATCACGCAGACGATCTTCGGCACGAGCAAAATCTTTCTGGTTAAGGTGACGTGGAGCTTGCTGTTCTTCCTGTTCGCGGGCTTTATGTTCATGCCGTTTCCGATTGGACCGATCCAGATCAGTTGGATGACTTTCGGCGTGATCAATGTTCCGGCGACGCTGGTCGCCTTCCGCTTGATCAAGCCTGCGCGGATGACGCGCTTCCGGGATGATGTGCTGGATTACGTGGTCACGGCGGGGTTGGTCGGCGCGGCGTCGATGGCGCTGGTCTATGGCGTGACCTATCTCCAGCGGGGCAGTGATCTCAACCATGCGCGCAGCACGGTGATGATGTTCATGGTGTTATACGGCATGTTGTGCTACTGGAATATCATGGGTATTGAGTTGTTCGAGCCGCGCACGATCCGCGCGAACGGACGCGCGTTCGGGTTGGGCTTGGGGCTGGGCATCATCACGATGGTGGTGCCGTATCTGCTGCCTGACGTGATCGAGTTTACGCCGCCGACGCTGCTCGAATGGGGTTATCTGTTGGCGGCATTTGCCGCTGCCAGCGTGATGCTGTATGCGTTGATGAAAACGCGCGCCTTCAGCGGGCGCTTGTGGCGCTTGTTCGCGCCGTAAGTGCGGCGACTTAGTTAATCGTTAAGCTGCGTTTCGAGGGCGTCGATGCGCGCTTCGAGCGTGGCGAACTGGGTTTGCTGCACGTCGATGATCTGCTGGAGCGCGGCAAGTTCATGATCATTTTGGTACGACTGGCGATCCACTTCATAGATCACGAGCAGCAGCAGCAGCAGCACACACACGAATCCGAGCGCGTCGAGCAAGTTGGTTTTGGAACTCATCCAGCTTTGCAGGTTCGCATGGAAGCCCGTTCCCGGCACCAGCTTGACTTCACTGGCACGCACATAGCCCTTGACGCCGTGCTTGCCGCCTAAAGACACCGCCGCCCAACCAGTTGCCACTTCGTTAATGTAGCGCACGGTTTTATTCCAGCGCAGATGCGCGTGCATATAGCGCGTGAAGCCGTGCAGCGGGTTCGGTTCTTTGTAGACGCGCAGCTCATCTTCAACTTGATAGACGCCATCGATCCAGCGCCAATCATTCAGTGAGGGGAACTCATGACGGCGCGGCGTGCTGGGTCCCCCTAAGCGGCTGCTGAAGCTGCCGCTGAACGGGCGCGGTGGTGAAGAAAACGGGTTCAGCGCTGGGCGGGTGTTGTCATCATCATCGTCGTCGTCATCGAACGAGTCTTGGTCGTCCAACTGGGGTTTGAACAAGCGGCGCGCAAACAAGGGTGGCGTCGGTGGCGCGGGTGCTTCATCACTGGTGTTTTCCAAGGACGTGACATCGAGTTCATCGTTGACGAACTGGCTGAAAGCATCATTGGCTTCGGAATCGTCGTTCTGCGGCTGGTCGTCCGATGGAGGTGGCAGTTGATCATCCGGCATAATTTAATATTCCTTCACCGTCGCGGCGCGGGCGGCAGCTTGGATTAAGCGATGGTGTGACAAGATAATTGTCAGGGCATATGGATAAAAAATCAACCCAATTTTACGTGTTTGGGATGATAGAGTGTGATCAGTTCCGCCGCCACGCGATCCCACGTGTAGCGTGTTTGCACGAATGTCCGCGTTTGCCCACGCAGTGCCGCCAGTCGATCTGCGTCGCGGAACAGATCGCGCAGAGCGGCGGTCAGCGCCGCGACTTCGGGCGCAACGATCACGCCCGCGCCCGCCGTTTCCACGTCATTTAGCCCACATTCGGGTGAAAGCAGCACCGGAACGCCCGCCGCC
>JBGSRB010000466.1:0-2978 GCA_041737735.1 Anaerolineae bacterium
CCGTTGGATTCGGTGACGGAATCCGCACCAGGGCTTGTAAAAGTTCGACGGCGTCCATGCTTAAATGCCCTGAACTTGCTTGTATTCCTCCAGTTGTTCGGGCGTGTACACCTGCATCAGCTCCAGCTCGACGCCGCCCGCTTCCTGTTCGAGAAATGCCACCCACCCCTCAGGATGCACATGGCTGCCCGTGACCTTGCAGGCGGAACACTCTTTGAGCGTCGCGCCTTTGGCGAGCGCATCAGCAAGCGCGGCGTCGATGTCATCGACCGCATAGCAGATGTGATGCAGCCCCTCATAACCGCGCGCCTTGATCCACGCATCGAAGCGCCCGCCTTCGTCCAGCGATTGACACAATTGATACTCGACATCCCCGACATTGAACAGCGCCACGCGGTTGCGCGACTTCGGGTAATCCTTGACCTGGGCGTCAAAGCCCGTGCCAAGAAAATCTTGATACGTTTTCAGGGCGGCGTTCGCGTCGTTGACTGCAAATGCCATGTGCTTGATGTATTGCGCTGCCATGATCGGGTTGCTCCTCATGAAATAAAGGCGTGCCAACAAGGAAAAATCAAGGGGCGCAAGCGTGCTTTGGCTAAATCTGACACACTTGCTACCGATTTTTTGCAAGTTTTAACGAATTTTCACCAATTGCTTGACAACTGCTTGACACGCATTACAATTCGCCAATGTAAGCAGTCGGCTGTCGATTGTCGACAATATACGCGGATTATAGGCACGGCGAAAGCGATATGTCAAGCGATCTCGTGAAGTCATCTTCCATCGGGCAAATTCAGAACAAGTCGCTGCGTGAACATGTGCTGGATATGCTGCACGCCGCGATCATCAACGGTGAACTCAAGCCGGGTCAAACCCTGCTTGAAGCCGATCTCGCCGCGCAGTTGGGCGTCAGCCGCGCCCCGGTGCGCGAAGTGATCAACATTCTCAATGCTGAGGGGTTGGTCGAAACGGTGCCGTATCACGGCACGAAAGTGAAAAAATTATTACGTAAAGACATTGAAGAACTCTACAGTATCCGCAGTTTGTTAGAGGGTTTTGCCATCCAGCGCATTTTGCTGCAAACCGACATCGCCCCCGCGATTGAACGGCTGCGCGCGGTGTGTCATGAGATGATGCAAGCCGCTGATGCCGACAGCCTGCGCGACGTGAACCAGATCGACCGCAAGTTTCACGATACGTTGGTCGCGGCGAGCGATAACGCGCTGTTGGTGATGATGTGGGGAACGGTGGGGATGCGCGTGCGTCAGGTGATGGCGCTGCGCAATCAGAGTCAGGGCGATCTGCATCAGATCGCGCGCAACCACTACATGATCACCGAATTGATCGAGCAGCGCGCCACCGAAGAAGCGGTCAATTACATTCACCAGCACATCGGCTCGGCGGGTGACTTGATCGCGCAAGGGTGGGAAGAAGACGACGTGTTGAATAACGGCGCGCGCCCCTAACCTGCGCCGCCGATCGTTAAAAGGATAATGCGATGTCAGTTGTCAAAATGAACATTCTGGAACAGCACCAAGCCAATACTGATCTGAACCATGCCGCGCCTGCGCTGATGCCGGATCAGGCGCATGACTTGAGCGCGGACGAGTTTTCCGCGCCGCTGGATGAGCGCATCATCGCCGCCGCCGCCGAAGCACTCGATGCGGGCAACACTCACTACGTCGATGTGCCGGGCATCGCCCCGTTGCGCGCCGCCATCGCGGAGTATCTGCGTGGCGCGGGTTTGGGTGACTATCAACAAGGGAATGTGCTGGTCAGCGCGGGAATGCAGGAGTCGCGCTTTCTCACGCTTCAGATGATCGGCGCGCAGTTCGACGGGATCGCGCTGCCTGGGGTGGTGCATCCGGGTGTGCGGCGCGCGTTGGGCGTGCGTCCGCTGCCGACGACGACGCTGGCGGTGGATGCGAAAACTGGTTTGCCGAGTGTGGACAGCATCCGCGCGATGCTGACCGACGGAACCCGCCTGCTCTATCTCGAATCGCCCTCACGCTTGACGGGTGCGGCGTACAGCGCCGAGCAGCTGGAGCAGATCGCGCAAGCGGTCAGCGCACACGACGCCACCGTGATCATCGATCAGGGCTTGGCGGCATGGACAGAAACTTACAGCGGCTTAGCGGCGATCGAGGGTATGAGCGCGCGCACGGTCGTGATCGGTGAGGCGTTCCCCGGCAGCGGCTTAGCGAGCTGGTTCATCGGGTATATCGCCGCGCCCGAAGCGTTGATTGCGCCGATGCAGTCGCAAAAGCAGATCATGGCGATCTGCACGGCGACCGCATCGCAATATGCCGCGCTCGAAGCCAGCCAATTGTTCGCGGAAACGCGCGCCGTTCGGTTGCAGCAGCTTGCCCAGCAGCGCCAGCGTGTGATCGATCTGCTGGGGGCGTCACAGGTGAATGTGCTGTCCGGTGGCGCGCTTAATGTGCTGGCGCTGCGCCTGCCCGCTGATACCCAAGCCGCCGCGCTTGCCAACTTGAGCAGCGCGGGTTACAGCGCCGCCGATGGCGCGGACTTTGGCGCGCCGGATGTTGTCCGTTTGACGCTGACGCTCGATGCCAGCGCTGCGGCTGCGATCCCGTGGTTGACCTGAAACACTTGAATTTTAAGGAAAGCGCATTATGACTGCGAAAAAGCAAGGCACGAACTTACTGTATGAACTGATCGCTGAGGCACGCGGCTACAGCGACACGATCATTTTAGGGCGCGGCGATCCCGATTTTGACACGCCCGCGCACATCATCGAAGCCGCGAAACAGGCGATGGTCGAGCATCACGCTGATGCTGTGCCAGCGGCGGGGTTGCCCGCGCTGCGCCGTGCGATTGCCGAGCGTGTGAAGCGCGTCAACAATATCGACGTTGATCCGGAAACGGAAGTCGTCGTCACGAACGGGGGACAAGAAGCGCTGTTCCTGATGGTGCTGGCGGTGATCAACGCGGGCGAAGCGCTGCTCGTGCCGGAA
>JBGSRB010000492.1:0-2431 GCA_041737735.1 Anaerolineae bacterium
CGATATGCGGGCGTTGGTGCTGCATCTGCCGCAGCACGGCACGGCGCGCGGCGTGGATCAGGCGTTTGTGCGCGCGGTCGATGCGGGGATCATTGTCGTGCAAGCGGAACGCGATAACCCGCGCGGCGACCCTGATCCCGATGTGATTAACGCGCTGCCGGACGTGCCGATCTTCCGCACAGATGAACAGGGGACGATCCACATGATCAGCGATGGGCGCGATCTGACGGTGGCACCAGCGCGCTAGAGTGAACATACCCTGCGTGCGTTCGCGCGTTTTGCGGTATAATCGCGAACAATTACAGATGCAACGGTTCGCGCCCTAACCCATGACGATACCACCAGAACACCCACAACCTGTTAACGCTAATCTCTATGATGAGGCGTATTTCCGCACCGCGTGCGAAGGCTATGACGAATTCAACGCCAGCGAAGGCGAACAACTTTCGCGGCGCTTGGCGTCGGCGTTCGCGCTTGCCGAAGTGCTGCCCGGCATGGATATTCTCGATGTCGGCTGCGGACGCGGCGAAATTCTGCGCCACGCCGCGCAGTTGGGCGCGAACGCTTACGGCATCGATTATGCGCCCGTTGCCGTAAAAATGTCGCGCGAAGTGATCGATCCGCTGAACGGCGTGGTTCCCGGTCGCACGGCGGTCGCGCTGGCGGACGCCAAAACGCTGCCCTTTCCCGATGCGGCGTTCGACCGCGTGCTGATGTTCGATGTGGTCGAGCATCTGCATCCGTGGGAACTGGACGCCGCGCTGCGTGAAGTTCATCGCGTGTTGAAACCTGCTGGAAGCTTCATCGTGCATACCGCGCCGAATATCTGGTATGACCGCTATGCCTATCCGCTGGTGCGCCGTGCGCGCGCGTTGATGGGCAAGCGCGACGGGTATCCCAAGAACCCGCGCGAGTTTCTGGTCAGCGTGAATGAGCATGTTCACGTCAACGAGCAGTCGATGTGGAGTATGCGCCGCGTGCTGAACGCCAACGGCTTCACGGGTAAGGTGTGGTTGGAAAGCCCGCCTCAAGCGGGCGGCGAAAACGTCGTGATCGACAATTTGCGTTCCTTCTTGTTTCGCGCGCCGCCCTTCCGCTGGTTTTTCGAGCGCGAAGTGTTCGCCGTTGTGCGGAAACAATCGTCGTAAAGTCAGTTGAAAGTGTAATGATGCCCCATGCGTGATAAACGTCCTGTTGATGAATTGAGCGTTGAAGAACTAGAGCGCATTCTCGCCATCAAGCGGCGCGAAGCACGCCAAAATCAGCTTACACGGATGCACCAGAGCGGTCGCGTGGTGACGCCTGAAGCCCATGAGCCAAAACCGGCGCGCTCGATCGATCCGGTGGAGGCGGCGTTAGCGCGTATGACCGCGCCCGCAGGACTGACGAATGCTGCGCCGACCGCGCCCACTGAACCCGTGATTGAGATCGGCGGCGCGCCCCGCTTCGATGATCACGCGGACAATGCCCAACCGCGCCAGCGCGAGACGGTGGTTTATGCTCCGGTGACCAAGCGCAAACGCAGCAAATGGATGGATCGCACGCTGCTGCTAGTCGAAGTGATGGCGGTGATCCTGATCGGCGTGATCGGCGTGAACTTGGTCGGCGCGATCAACACCCTGCAAGAGGAAACCGCCAGCGCGCAAGCCCTTGCCGACGAAAACCGCCGCCTCACCGTGCCGACGATTGCACCGACGCCGCAGCTCCGACTTGAGCAGGTGGTGCTGCCCGGCGGACACATCTTTACGGCGGGTGGCGCGCCACAGTTCAATTACAGCGAAGTTCCCGCACATTTGATCGCGCGCGTGGAAAGCGAGTGGGTGCGCCCCGTGATCAACCGCCCGCCGCGCACGCGCGAAACCGCCTTGGGCTTGACGATCCCGCGGTTGGGGCTGGACGGCACGATTGTGCAAGGCGTGGACTGGGAAGCGCTGCGGCAGGGCGTGGGACAAGTTCCCAACGGTGTGAATCCCGGCGACGACTTCGGCAACGTGGTGTTGGCGGCGCACAACGATATTTACGGCAGCCTGTTTCGCGATCTCGATCAGTTGCAAATTGGCGATCAATTCCAAGTTCAGACCGAGACGCAAGTGCATACTTACGTCGTCACCGAGACGCTGATCGTGCGCCCCAATGATGTGTATGTGATGGAAAACCGTGAGGGCGCAACCGTGACGCTGATCTCGTGCTATCCGTATCAGGTGAACGATCAGCGCTATATTGTCTATGCTGACCGCGTGACGTAAGAGAGGACACAACGTTATGGCGAAAAAATCGACCGCACGCAATCAACCGATTGAAAGCGACGAGACACCCAAACAGGATGATGATCTGATTCTGGATACGCAGATCGTCTCCCCGCAGGATCGCATCGAACGCGCCAAAGCGCGGCAGGCGGAACGACGCGCGCGCACGGGCGCAGCAGCGACGG
>JBGSRB010000173.1:0-1717 GCA_041737735.1 Anaerolineae bacterium
GCGCCATCCGCGCCGCCGCCCCAGTGATAAGCGTTCGGCGGACTGTCAGGCGCACCATCGAACCAGAGCGAACCCGCATACGCGCCGACAATCGCGCCCAAGCCTTGCGCAATGCGCGGCAGCAGCGTGTCGAGATCGAGCGGCTGCCCACTGATGCTGCTGACGCTGGCAAGCAGCAGTTCGGCGCGCTGACGCTGGCGAATTTCGCGCGTGATCGTGACGCCCAACGCCAGAATCACGGGGATCGCCAGCGCAACGATGCCGTGAAACAGGTTGAGCATCCGCTGGTTGATGCTGAACAATGCGAAAATGACGATGAAAAAGACCAGCGTATACACCAGCCATGCCAGCGGCATCAGATACCAGCGCAGGCGCGTATAAGTCAAGCCCGCCGCGAACGTGAGGATCACGATCATCAACACTTGCGTGCTGCGCGGCTGCTCGATCACGGGCTTATTCTGGATCAGTGTTTCGACGGCGTTGGCGACGATCTCGACGCCGCCCGCCAAGCGTCCGTTGATGCTCGACGGCACGAGATGCTGATCGGTCATGCCGGTGCTACCCAACGTGCCGACCAGCACGATCTTGCCTGCCAGCAAGTCAGGGTCGAACTCGCCCGCCGCGATGCGCGCGAACGAGATCACCGGGAAAGACGCCGCCCCCGCACCGCCGAAGAAATACTGACGCCAGAAGCCGTTGGCATCAATGGGCAGCGCGCGCGATGGCGTGACGAACAGCGTATCGGTGTCGGGATCGCGCGTGACCACTTGATCGACCGCCGCGCTTGGCACGCGCAAATAACCCAGATACACCGCCAGCGGAAACGCCACGCCCGCAAACGGATCGCCGTTGTCCACGCGCACCTGTGACGGCTGCCGCCGCACAACGCTATCCACATCGGGGTAAATGTTAGCGAAGCCGATCAGATCGACCTGCGCCGCCAGATCAGCCAGCGGACGCACGGCGTCAGAATAGGCGACGATGCCAGCTTCCAGACGCGGCACGCCCGCGCCCGCCAGCGGCATGACCACACGCGGACGATCTGCGCGCGCACGCAGATCAGCCAGCGCATCGACGAACAGATCATCGCCGGGGGCGCTTTCCGCGAATAGCAAGTCGAAGGCGATCACGCGCGCGCCCGCATCAGCGGCATGTGCCAGAAAATCAGCATAATGGACGCGATCCCACAGCGTGGGCGCGCGTCCAAAACGGGCTAAGCTGGCGTCGTCAATCGCCGCGATCACGATCTGATCGCTGGTGGCTTCCGGCACGAACACCAGATCGCCCAAGCGCAAACGCACCGATGTAAACGCATCGGTTGACCAGATCAGCAGCACGATCACGGCGCTGACTGCCCCCACGAACAGCCCGCGCCCTAACGCAGTTTCCAGCCCCAAGCGCATGATCGCTTACGCGCCCGCTTCGGGTTCGGCGGTCGCTTCGGGCGTTGCTTCTGGCGTGGATTCAGGCAGCGCGGCGGGCGTCAGCGTGAGATCGTCCAGCGTCAGTGGCGTGCCGAGAAATTCGTAGAGCGTGGGGTCTTCGCCCGCGTAATCGTCGGGGAAAACGCGCAAGCCCGCGCACTCATCGCCAATGCTCGCGTTGGATGAGAGAATCCAGCCGAAGCTGCCGCGATAGGCGATGCGATACCAGCCACTCGCCTCGGTGCGCGCGAACAGCAGCGCGATCTCGTCCGCGGCGATGCCGCCGATGGCGG
>JBGSRB010000608.1:0-5928 GCA_041737735.1 Anaerolineae bacterium
CGCCCCGCTGATCGTGGCGAAAGGCTGCACGGCTGGCGGCACAACCGGCGCTTCGCTGACAGGCAAACGGTTGGGGTTGTAATTGGTGAACAAATAATTGACGTTGACCCAACCCGTAACACCGTTGGTCAGCCCGATCAAAATCCAGTTGCCCGCTTCATTGCGCGCGATCATGTTGACGCCGAAGCCAAACGGCAGCGTCGCCACCGAACCAAACTGCATCCCGGGACCGCTGCGAACATTGAGCGAACCGGTGTTGACCGATGCAACAGCCTGTTCCTGCGCGAAAGCAGGCAGCGCCAGCGTTAACGCCAGCAGGCAGACCGCGAACACGGCGATGACGGCACGTACTTTACTCATGGTGAGAACCCTTTATCTGAAAACCCTGACCTAATTCGGATTATACAGTTTTCGCGTGATCTGCGAAAATTAAGCAATCAAACCCGCTTGATCGTAAAATCCCTCATCATCCACTTGCAGCACACCGTCGTAATGCGTGAACAGCCAATCCCAGATCGGATCGATGCGATCATAATCATTATGCCCGGCTTCGCTCAGGTTGAGCGCAACCATGCCCTGCATCTGATCCAAGCGCGCGCGAATGACCTGCGCTTCGGGATCATCGTCGGTCAGCAGTTCGCGCAGTTCGTCCATATCTTCCTGCACGATCGGATCATCAGCGGCATTGACGGCGATCTCGCCATAAAACGCGGAGTCGAACAGCAGATCGCCCACCGCCGGATCAGCGGTATCGCTGATGATCGCAAACGCGCCGTCGATCTCACGCAAGGCGTCGTGCAGCTTGCGCAATGTGAGATCGTGCGGCGCGGTCAGAATATAACGGATGAAATCACCCATGCGCGGATTATCCTCACCTGATCAAATGTGATCAGGATACAGCGGAACGCCGCAAACGCCAAATCAACGATCTAACGCCGTGCGGCAAGATAATCGCTGTAGCCGCCGATGTATTCGCGCGCGCCGCCGTCGCGCAGCTCGACCACCCGATCCACCACGCGATCCAGAAAATAGCGATCATGCGAGATCACGAACAGCGCGCCATCAAATTCTTCAAGCGCGCTTTCGAGCGCTTCCGCCGCCGGAATGTCGAGATTATTGGTCGGCTCGTCCAGCAGCAGCAGATTAGGCTTGGTCAGCATGAGCGCGGCAAGTTGTAAGCGACTGCGTTCGCCGCCGCTAAACGCGCGGATCGCCGTGCGCGTTTGCTCGTAAGTAAACAGCAGCTTGATCAAAAAGGCGACGGCTTCCTGCTCTTTGACGGGCGCAACATCGCGGATGAAATCAATCGGCGTTTTGTCGAGCCATGCTTCCAGTGTTTGATGTTCCTGCGCGTAATAGCCGACGCGCGTGCTTTGCCCAATTTTGATAGCGCCCTCGAACGGCTCAAGCTCACCGATCAGCAGCTTGAACAGCACCGATTTGCCCGCGCCATTGCCGCCGACCAAACCGACGCGCTCACCATGCCGCACCAATAGATCGACATCGGCAAACACGAACGATTCCTCAAACGCCATCGCCAGTCGCTTGACTTCGAGCGCTTGCGTGCTGCCGCGCGCGCCTGCAAACTCCAGTTCGAGCGCGCGCCGTTCGATCACCCGGTCGATCATCTCGCCATTGGCTTGCATCCGCGCCAACATTTTGCGGCGACTGTTCGCCTGCCGTGCGGCGCGTTCATTTTCATCAACACGCGCGGCGATGTCCCACAATTTGATCGCCGCTTCGATCTGTTCGATGCGCTTTTGTTGTGCCGCATACATCTGCTGCTGGCGCAATCGGCGCAGTTCACGTTCGAGCATGAACGCCGAGTAATTACCCGCATACACCACCAGCTTGCCGCCGTCAATTTCCGCGATCTGCGTGGCGACTTCATCCAGCAGGTAACGATCATGCGAGATGATCACGACCGCGCCGGAATACCCGCGCAGAAATGACTCCAAGCGGCGCTTAGCGTCGAGATCGAGATGATTATCCGGCTCATCCAGCAGCAGCACGCTCGGCTGCGCGACCGCTAAGCAGGTCAGCGCGACCAGCTTCTTTTGTCCGCCGCTGAGCAAACGCGCGGGCAGATCAAACAGATCAGGCGTGAAGCCAAAATGCGCCAGCAGTTCCCGCACTTTTCCGGCGTGACGTGTGCCGCCGACGCGCTCATATTCGATCAGCAGCGTTTCCTGTTCGTTTAGGGCAGCGGCTAAAGCACGTTCGTCGTTGTACACCGCTGGATCGCTCAAGCGCGCTTCAACCACGTTCAGGGCGGCTTCGGCGCGTGCCAGCGGTGGCGGCGGCGTCATGGCAGCGTCGATCAGCGTGATGTCACCCTCAAACGTAACATCCTGCGGCAGATAGCCCACTTCGACGCCGCGCGCCCGCGTGATCGTACCTTCATCCGGCTTATACAAACCCGCCAGCACACGCAGCAAGCTCGATTTGCCCGCGCCATTCGCGCCGACCAAACCGATGCGATCGCGTTCGGCAATTGCCCACGTTAACCCGTCGAACACACGCCGACCGGGGTAATCCACACACACTTGATTGAGTTGGATGATGTGCATCCGTCATTATCCTTTCTAGAGAATCAAATCTAGAGAATCAAAAAGCGGCTGTGAGGCGCGCTCACAACCGCTTAAATTACGTAAAAGATTACGAAATCTAGCCGATCACTAGGCGCACCACTCCCTTGCGTGCGCCACACCATGCGACATGTGGCTCAAGGAAAGCGTCGAGTGACCGGTAAGGTAGATCATATTACGTATGATAAAGCGAAAACGCCGCGCGAGTCAAGCAGTTGTTCACGGTTGCGCGTCCGGAATAAAGCGCGCGTCGATCAGATCGGCATAGGCGACGGTTGCGGGCAGTTCTCCCGCCGCGATCAGCGCATCGATCAACGTTTGCACGGCTTCCTCAGTTGGCAGCAGCCCCGCCGGAAAATTCGGAATCGGAAGCGTGGCGCTTACGGATATTGGCGAACTAATGATCCGATCAATCAGCGGGCGAAACGCATCGGGATCGCGGTTGATGGCATCCGCAGCCGTGTCGATAGCGCTTAAGAATAATTCAACCTGTTCGGGTTCGGCTTCGAGCAGCGCCGCACGCACGGCGATCACTTGCAGGGTGTTACCATCGTCCAGCGTCAGATTCAACCCACCCGTCGGCGTGAGGTCACGCACGACACGCAGATCAGCGCCCTCAGCGTTCAAGCGCAGCACCACCGCCAGATCGGTCAGCACGATCTGCGCGCGATCATCGGCTTGCAGCGTGGTCTGTTCCAGCACCGCTTGATTGATGGTCGGCGCAATCACAACCTCCACATCCGCCAGCGTGAACAAGCCCGCCGCTTGCGCCGCGAACAATGGCAGGGCATTCAGCCCATTGACGACGCGCACCACCAACGCATCTTCATCAAATTCATTGGTTACATCCGCACCGAAACCCGGCGGCGCATCGGCGGGAGCATCAGCGGGTGAGCGCGTCGCTGAGGTCGGCAGCGGCGTGATTTGCGGAAAGACGGGCGGCGGCGGTGGTTCATTCTGAAAGCCGCTGACGGCGATCACGATCAGCAGCAGCATGAGTCCTAGCAGGCTCAAACGTTTCATGCGTTTGTTTCTTCCTTCGCAAAATTACGGGTCATTGAGCGGGCGCGGCGGCAAAACATTCCCCACCCTGCCCACACAACCCGCTATAATACCGTGACTGTGCCGCAGATGCCGCAAGCGGCGCAATGTCGGCTTAAACCAAGTGAAGGCTGTTTTGGTGCTGATCAAATTTGCAGCGCGTAATCTATTGTGGATCGTTCTGGCGCTGGGCATCGTCGTGCGCTTGGGTGCGCTGGCGCTGCTGCCCGATGTTTTTGATTTCGTGGCGACAGGCGCAATTCACGGATCATCGTCGCTCGATGCTTACGCCGTCAATCTGGTGGCAACGGGCGTGTATGGGTTGGAAACTGGCACACCTGACGCGATCCTGCCGCCGGGTTATCCAAGCCTGCTGGCAGCGATCTATGCCCTATTCGGGCGCGGCTATTGGCAAGTTGGAATCGCGCATACCGTGATCGATTGTTTGTCGATCATCCTGCTATATATGATCAGCGTCCGCCTGTTGCGCAGCATGGGTGCTGATCGCGCCCGCTGGATCGGGGTAATCGCCGCCGCGCTGACCGCTGTCTATCCCTATCTTGTGTTCCAAAACCTGACAGTGATCGACACGCCGTTGTTCATCCTTCAGCTTCATGCGTTCGTCTACAGCGTGATCCGTTTGCGCGCTGCGAAGCGCTATCCGCTGGTGTGGGTGCTGATCGGGGGCGCGGCGCTGGCGTGGGCGGCGCTCACCCGCCCGATCCTGCTGCCTTTGGGCGGGCTTGCCTTCGTGTGGATGCTGCTGCGTCTACCGCTGATCCCGACGCTGGTGCGGCTTGCGCCCGTGGGCATGATCGCGCTGCTGCCGCTGCTGGCATGGAGCGCGCGCAATCACACGGTGTATGGCGAGTTCGTGCTGCTGTCGGTCACAGGCGGCGCGAACTTCTATCAGGGCAGCAACCCCGACGTGATCCCGTATTTGCGCGCGGGCTACGACGCGCAATGGACAAGCCCACCCGAAGGGGCGATCACACAGCCTGCACACACACCTGCCGCCGATCGCGAACATAGCGCTTTAGCATGGGCATGGCTGCGCGCTAACCCTGACGTGATCCCCGAACTGCTGTGGGTGAAATTATGGACACACTGGAGCATCGACATTTTCCCGCGCGCGAACCCGGCAGCCGGCGGCGTTGATCCCGGTGCGGGCGATGTGGCGCGCAGCGACGGCGATGATCTGGCGCTGGCAGGCTTGCCCGAAGGCGATCCGGTGACGGTGTATGATGCGGGCGCGTTCGGCTTGGCGCGGATCGTTCATCGCTACTACTTCGGCGGGCTGCTCGTGCTGGCGATCATTGGCGCGATCCTCACGCGCAGGTTGTGGCGCGATCTGGCGCTGATTTATGCCGTTCAGATCAACATGATGGTGGTGTATGTCATTTTTCACCCATCCACCCGTTATCGCGCGCCCAGTGATGGGTTATTATTCATCCTGTCAGCGGCGGCGATCGTAATCGCCTTTGATTATGTCCGCCGCATTGTGACAAAACGCACAAGATTAGGTATACTATTCTCATCATGAAACGTGATTTGAAGGACAACTTTGATGACACAAGCAGCTTGGGAAAAATCGGCAGGCGCGCAGCTTCGCCCACGACGCAGCGGCGAACGCCTTAAATTTCTGGTCGGCGGTGTGCTGATTCTGGGTGCAGTGTTATTCTTGATCGTCAGCGGCACAATCTCAGGCGCGAGCTTCTTCATCACCGTGGATGACCTGCTGTACGACACACAATATAACGGGCAAAGCGTGCGGATCGCGGGCGCGGTGTTGGGCGATTCGATTCGCTATGACGCCGAAAACCTGATTATCGAGTTCACCATCGTCCATGTGCCAGAAGGCTACACTGATCTGGCTGAAGCGCTGTTTGTGGCGGTCAACAACCCCGATGCCACGCAACTGCATGTGCGCGTCGAGAACAGCGTCAAACCGGAACTGCTGCGCCATGAAGCACAAGCGATCCTCACGGGGCGCTTAGGCGCTGATGGTGTGTTCCACGCGACTGAATTGAACCTGAAATGCCCGACGCGCTTCACTGAAGGCGGACCCGAACATCAGGGCATCGACCCTGAAGACGCAATCCTGCCTGAAGATCATCCCTCTATGGGCGCGGGCGTTTAAGCGATGCTGGCAGAAATCGGGTTAATCAGTATTGCGCTGGCGTTCGCGGCGGCGGTCTACGCGACCGTAATCAGCGTGGTCGGCGCGCGCACGCATCATGAGGGCTGGGTGGTCACGGCGCGCAACGCATCGCTGGCAACCTTTCCGCTGCTGCTGATC
>JBGSRB010000613.1:0-14824 GCA_041737735.1 Anaerolineae bacterium
GACCGCAATGCCCGATCGTCCGGCGGGCGAAATTCGCCTGATCTTCCAGCCGTCGGAAGAAATGCACGATAGTGAAGGTAAAAGCGGCGGGCGGCGCATGGTCGAAGAAGGCGCGCTGGATGGCGTCGATCATGTGATCGCGCTGCACGTCAACAGTGAAGCGCCCGCGGGCAAGGTGTCGATTCACGCGGGCTATCTGACCGCCGCCACCGATGATTTTGTGGCGCACATCATCGGCAGAAGCTGTCATGGCGCGTATCCGCATGAGGGCATCGATCCGATCTTCATCGTCGCGCAGGTGATCAACGCGATTCAAGGTGCGCGCGCGCGGCGCATCGATCAAACGCAAGCGGCGCTGGTCACGATTGGGCAAATTCACGGCGGCAGCGCCGATAACGTAATCCCGGATCGCGTGCGCATCAGCGGCACGATCCGCACGTATGCGGACAGCGTGCGTCAGGCGTTGTGGCAGGAAGTCGAGAACGCGGTCGCCATCGCGCGCGCGTTCGGCGGCGATTACGAGTTCGAGCTGATCAAGGGCTATCCGTCGGTGATCAATGATGCGGGCATTGCCGACTTGATCCGGCGGACGACGGTTGATCTGTTGGGCGACGACGCGCTGTATGTCGATCCGCCGGGGCTGGGCGGCGAGGACTTCAGTTATATGACGCGCCGCGCGCCGGGCGCGATGTTCATGTTGGGCGCGAAGAAAGACGAACAGTATCGCCCGCACCACAACGAACACTTCGATCTGGATGAATCTGTTTTCAAGCGCGGCGCGGCGGTGCTGGCGGAAACCACCCTGCGCCTGCTGCGCGGGGAAAAGTGAGACGCTGATGAAACGCATTATTGTCACGGGAGGCAGCGGCAAAGCCGGACGCGCCGTGGTGCGCGACCTGCTCGATCACGGGTATGACGTGCTGAACGTCGATCTGGTTGCGCCCGCCGAACGCACATCCGATTTTCTCAAAGCTGAGCTGACCGACATGGGGCAGACCTACGAAGCGCTGCGCGGCGCGGATGCTGTCGTGCATCTCGCGGCGATCCCCGCGCCGGGACTCATGACGCCGCAGGAAACGTTTCGCATTAACACGCTGAGTACGTACAACGTGTTTCAGGCGGCGGTCGATCTCAAGCTGGCGCGCGTGGTGTGGGCGTCGAGCGAAACCACGCTCGGCTTACCCTTCGACCGCGTGACGCCGCTGTACGCGCCGATTGATGAGGAACATCCGTTGTTTCCGGAGTCGAGTTATGCGCTGTCGAAAGTGGTCGGGGAACAAATGGCGGCGCAGATGAGCCGCTGGAGTGGGATTCCGTTTGTGAGTCTGCGCTTCTCCAACGTGATGGAGCCGCGCGATTACGCGCGCTTTCCGTCGTGGCAGCATGATCCGCAGGTACGTAAATGGAATCTGTGGGGCTACATCGACGCGCGCGATGCCGCGCAAAGCTGCCGCCTGAGTCTGGAAGCGGACATCAGCAGGGCGGAGGCGTTCATTATCGCCAATGCCGACACGTGCATGACGCGCGCGAACGCCGATCTGCTGGCAGAAGTGTTCCCGACTGTGCCGCTGCGCGCTGGCACGGGCGCCAACGATACGCTGTTGGGCATTGATAAGGCGCGTCGTCTGCTGGGGTATGATCCGCAGCACGGGTGGCGACGCTACGCGACCGTGTGATCCTAACGCGCCGCGCGCGTTGCAACCCGTCGCGCGGCGCGCTAGACTTATTTGTTAGGGTTTAAATAAATTTACGCATGAGGAGTTTATGACGATGAAGAAAATCATTTCCCTGATCATCGCGGTCGCGCTGCTGGCGCTGCCGTTGAGCGCATTCGCGCAGGATGATCTGATCATCGGGCAGGATGTGGCAATGGAATGCGCCGCGCCTGCTAATCTGCCCGAAACCGTGACCATCGGCGCGATCTTCGGGTTGAGCGGGCCCATTTCGGTGTATGGCGGCCCGCAGCAGCAAGCGGTGCAGTTGGCGGTTGATGAAGTCAACGCCAGCGGCTTCTTGGGCGAAGGCGTGACGCTAGTCGCCATTTTTGAAGATTCAACCGGTGACGCGCAGCAGTCGATCAATGCCATGACCAAGTTGGTCGAAGAAGATGGTGTCGTCGCGGTGATTGGACCCACGCTCTCAACCGAGATGGTCGCGGCGGGTCCCGTGGCGCAGGATAACAGCACGCTGGTGTTGGGCGTCAGCAACACCGCCAGCGGTCTGCGCGAGTTGATCGGTGACTTCTACTATCGTGACAGCTTGCCCGAATCGGTCGTGATCCCCGGCACGATTGCGCAAGCCACGGAACTGCTCGGCTTGGAAAATGTCGGCGTGCTGTATGGCAACGACGACGACTTCACGCTCAGCGGTTATGATGTGTTCCTCGAAGCGCTGGAAGCGAACGGCGTCGGCATTGTGGGCGAAGAAACGTTCGCGCGCGGCGATGTCGATTTCAACGCGCAGTTGACCAACTTGCTCGGCGGCAATCCTGATGCGCTGGTGGTTAGCGCGCTGGCAGCCGAAGCCGTGCAAATCATCATTCAATCGCGCCAACTGGGTTACACCGGTCCCATCATCGGTGGCAACGGCTTTAACTCGCCCGCGGTGCTGAATCAATCGGGCGAAGACGCCGAAGGCTTGATCGTCGGCGGCGCGTGGAACGTCGAGAATCCGAATCCGAGCGCCAGCAGCGAGCAATTCGCCGCAGCCTACGAAGCAGCGTACAGCAGCTTGCCCGATCAATTTGCGGCGCAGGCGTATACGGGTGCGTGGCTGGTGGCGGCGGCGATCCGCTGCGCTGACTCGGTCGAGCGTGAAGCCGTGCGCGATGCGCTGGCGGCGATCAGCGAGATGGAAACGCCGTTGGGCATCTTCAGCTTCGATGAAGCGGGCGAACCGCTGCATGATCCCATCGCGCAAATTGTGCAAGATGGCGTGTTCGTGCCGCTGGCGCTGGCAATTGGTGAGGGCATGTAGGTTAGATAACAGTTCCGTCCCCTCTCTGAATTTGAGAGGGGACGGTTGCTCAATTGGTGGCGCGACTGCTCCGCGCTTAGGCGGGGATGCCGCGCGTGAAGTGGGCGATCGTTTGGGCGATGCCGTCATGCAGCGGCGTTACGTGCATGTGCTGGAAATAGGTTTCCATCTCGGCATCGACGAACGCCTCCGGAAAGGGCAAACGCACATCCCCCACTGTAATACTCACGTTAGGGGCGATCTCTTCAATCATGCGGGCGACCGTTTCGACGGACTGCGGCGCTGTGCCAAGATTGAAGCCAAAAGCTCCCGCCAGCGGATTTTCCGCGGCATAAATGAACTGCAACGCCACATCTGAAGCAAAATGAAATTGCATAACTCCGCCAAAGCTGATGTGAAAATTTTGTCCGGCGGCGGCGGCGCGCATCGCCAGCGTGGGTTCACTGGTCATGCCTTGATCGCGTCCCACGCCATAAACGGTATACGGACGCAGCGTGATGCTGCTCACCTGATGATCTTGCCAGAAGATGCGCGCCGTGCCTTCATTGGCAACTTTGTACACGCCGTATAAGGTCTGCGGATCAAACGCGGCATCGGGGGCGACCAATCCGGGTGGATAAGCCTGTGCCTGTCCATAGACCGCGACCGATGAAGCATAAGTCAGGTGGGGAATGCCCGTAGTGCGCGCCGCTTGAAAGATATTCAACGTGCCGACCACATTCACCTGGGCGCCCAACACGGGATCGGCACGGCAAAACGGAATTTGCAGCGCGCCCAAATGAATGATGTGCGTGATGTTGTGCTGCTCGATCATGCTCAGCACGCTGGCATAATCGGTGAGATCACCCTGCACAAATGTAATCGCCGCTTGCTGTTCCGGCGACAGCAGCAGATCGAGGCGGGCGCGATCCGTGCTGCGATCAAAGCTTACGGCGGTTTTGCCCTGCTGCACGAGATGATAGAGCGTCCATGCGCCTAAACAACCGAGCGCGCCCGTCACCAAATATGTGGATGCTTGCCCTGTGGTCATGTAACCATGCCTTCTGATGTTAGAGCCTGTGGGTAAAGTACAAAAATTGATCATCGGCGTCAACTTTTGGTTGACGGCTTGACCTTACACCAGCGCTGTTGGGCAAGTAAGCCACCCTTGACAGACGGGCAGGGGAGTTCTACACTTTTGGTTAGCAGAAGGGCCTGTAGCTCAGCTGGGAGAGCGCTACAATCGCACTGTAGAGGTCAAGGGTTCGAATCCCTTCAGGTCCACCAGAAGCGGTGCAATCCGAACATTCGGGGACAGCGGCATGAGTGCCGCTGTTTTCGTTTCTCTCGGTGCCTTCCGAATTTGCTTCCCGCTTGACCCGATCTGTCAGTTGTTTCAGATAGGCGAAGGGTGAAAGCAACTCCATCCTCACAATGTTTCCCGCACGGTCAACAACGACCCTGTCAACCATCTCGCGCAGCACATCGCGTTGACTGCACTGCTCAAGATTATGATACAGTATACCCACTTTTGCGATGATTGTCAGAGCTGCATCCAAATCCGCGATATGTGCCTCATGCTGGCGGTTCAACGACGCTAAACTGGACTGGATCGTACGCCGTTTGTCCAACCATTCCCCCCACAGGGCATCCCATACATGATCGGTTATTTTGCCCGCCGCATACAGACGAGCAGCTCGAGCTTCTTCATCATCGACAGTTTTTAAGGCTGCTTCTAATTCCTGTTGTTCACTGGGGCGCAGATGCCCTAGCGTTTCAGCAATGTCCTGCGTGTAAGCTTCCCGAATGATCGACATCAATTCCGGATCAACCTGAATTTCGCGCATCATCTCAGCAACATGTCCATCGACAATTTCACAGCGGATGTTGATGTCACTACTCCACACGCAGTAGTAGGCGGTGCCGCCGCCTTTGCGACTTGAATTCGACGTAGAACCGGTCAGCTTGACCAGCTTTCCGGTATTTTCAGCCTGGATATAGACCAATCCTTTCAACAGGTAGGTATGACGACGCACGGCAATCCGATGCCGATCCCGATAGGCGAGTATTTCGAGACCACGCTCAAATTCTTCAGTGGTCACAAGCGGCTTCCAGTTTCCGCGCACGGTTTTGGGAGGAATGCCCGCGCGTTCGCTCACCACCCAACCCGCATAGAACCAGTTGTGGAAGCGCTTGGACAGGGTGTTGGTCGCAGGTTTGCGGCGATTGTGCTTGATTTCAACAAAGGGACGACCAGTGCGATAGCGAAAACCACGGGCATGAAGCTCCTCGCAAATCTCGCCCAATGTATAGCGATCGGTGAGTAGTAAATCCCATGCCAGTCGCCAGACCTTGAACTGCTCCGGATCGGGTTCAATCCAGCGCTCGTAGCGTCCCATACGTGAGCGCGACGGGTCATCGGCTTTGCGTTCGGCATTCAGGTAACCATCGGGAGCCAGGGTGGCAAATCCGCCGTTGCGGAATTTGGCATGAATCCCGCCACGCACCCGTTCGCCCAGCTTGAGTGACTCACGTCGAGCCAGTGTAAAGGAAATCGCAATGAGCAAGCGGTCATCGGCATCAATGGGATCAAGGTCAGGATAGTCGGCAAAACGCACAGCAACACCCAGTTGATGGAGTTCATCAATCGCGGTCAGCGCTTCGGTGTCATTACGACCAAAGCGTTCGGCGTTCTCAACGGCGACATGCGAGAATTTGCCAGCGCGCGCATCATCCAGCAGGTGTTGATACCCGGCACGATTGGGGGTGCGCCCACTCATCACATCAGTGTATTCACCCACAATCGCCAGGTCCGATCGTTCCAACAGCGCCCGATTGATGTTAAAGCGTTGGCGATCCTGGGACATGGTCAGGTTTTGCGCTTCCTGCGAGCTTGTCCGTAGATAAACTGCCCAGCCTGATCTGGGCGGCAGTCGTTTGCCCTTGCGACGACCCATCATCACTCCTCAAACTTTTAATTTTGATCACCATACACCAGAATGTCAGGTTTGTGTTTTTGGCACCGCTTGGCCATCATCTTGCGCCTGCGGTAACCGATCATCTTTGTACGCTGGATGAGGTGCTGGTTCGGTCAATTCAGCCTGCCCCTGGAGCAGGATTTCGGCGACCCGCATCAGCCGCAGAACCATGTCTTGCGGTTTCTGCTTTTTGGGGGCTTTAGCGGGCATGGGGCAGTTCCTCATACACACCCTGTTTCTGATCGATGGCAGCCATCACCCAGGCGTATAGATCACCACCCTTCAGATAGAAATCCGAAATATCTTTGCCTCGGGGCACGGGCAGTTCTCGGAAACGCGGTGAGAGCCTGAGCAAGCGCTCCATACCGCGCTTGCCCGCTTGATCCCGATCATAACTCACGAAGATGGCGCGATGACCGACCAGCATCCCATACCAGCGAGCAGTCAGGCGAGCGGTGGCACTGCCCAGTGTGACCGATGCGACCCGTTCACCCGCTTCTTGTGCGACCAGCAAGGCATCAAATTCACCCTCGCAGAACACTGCGGTCGTGTGCTGGTAGAGCACATCGGCGTTGTACAGTCCATGGGTACTGCCACCGGCGATCTGCACGTACTTGGGTAACCCATAAGCACGCCGGACTTTCACTGCCCAGAGTTCGCCAGCGGCAAACCACGGGATGCAAAGACCACAGGGGACATTCAGTCCGGCAATTGCGCGCCAGTCGCGGAAAGCACCGGGGATGTAGCCGAGTCGCGCTTGGCGAATGGTGGCCGTGGTTAGTCCACGCTGTTCCAGCAGGTAGGTCAGGGCAGGTTCGCCCGCAGATGACCACAAGGTCTCCTCGGCGCTGTTTACCACTTGACGAGCAGCTTCCTGCCAGGCTGGCGCTGGCGGCTCAGATGCAAGCGTGTGAATCGGTTGGCGTGCGGGTTGTGGTTCCTGAGGCTGTTCGCCTAACACCGTCAGCGCTTCCGGGAAAGACAAGCGGCGGTAGTTCGTCAGCCAATCGAACAGGTCGCCACTGGTGTCACAGGAACCAAAACAGCGATAGCCATCTGCCCACACCGCCAGGCTGTAACCCTTCTGCTCGTTGTGAAACGGACACTTATACAATGAGGCGCGTCCACTGCGAACGGGTGGCTGCCCTAAATCCTGCTCGACAACGCGGCGCAGGTCGTAGTTTTCCTTGATTCGTTGGGTATCGTTCACTTGCTTGCTCCATTTCCGGCAATTGTCACGCAATGGGACAATTGACAATTCGACAATTACGGGCGATTGGCACCAGACGCGACAATTGGCTCTTCGGCGAGTTGGTAAGCTTCGGAACGGACTCCCGGCTTGGGCGGCAGTTCCACCCGCATCACCTGCCCATCCTGTTCCAGGGCTTTCAATGCCTCAACCACTGGCTTGCGGGGTGAACGCAAGGCGCGATAGAGATCACGCACGGTTGCCACACCTCCTGCTGTGCGAAGTAAACCCAGAATGCGGTTTTCCAGACGGGCTTCTTCGTTTTCGCCCAAATCAGCCAGAAGGCGGTGGGCGGATGCCCGCCATTCTTCGGTCATCTGTTGAGCGCGATACCAGTGTGCGGCGGTTACCTTCGGGCGTGGAGATGTTCCCTCCTCATCTGCCCAATCCAGTGCCGTCAGCAGGATGGCGACCTTGATCGCCTGCACATGCAAACGTCCGTAGATGGCGCGGAGACGGTCATCCAGGGCGGAGTGGGGGGCGGTCATCGCCCGTAATGCCTGCTCATAGGCAGTCGTGTGCGGCCAGATATCGGCGACCAATGACCAAGCTTCGCTCGATTTTTTCTCACCCAGCGCATCCGGCGAAGGGGGTTCGGGTAGTTTCTCGTGCAGACGCTTGAGGCGCTTTGCCAGATCGGTTGGTGCATGGCTCTCCGTGGTCGCTTGGCGCTCGTGGTAATCGGTCTCCGGTGTCAGCAGGGTGAAGCGCGCGAGATTGCCGTTAAACCAGTCTGCCGATGACAGGGCTGTCGCCAGTTCGGCTGGAGTTGCTGCACCCAGAATGGAGAGTGCGCCATCGCGGATGACCACCAGCCCTTTGTTGTTGGTATTGCTATCCAGATAAGCCGGGCAGTCGTAGAGCGTCATGATGAGTTCTTTCAGTCCCGCCATATAATCTCGGCCCATCGACTTGAACAATCCTGACAGTTCATCACGCAGCAGCCCACGTTGGGCAGCATAGCGGTTGCCTTTTTCCAGACGGGCGCGATCCTGCGGGGGAATCTCAGAGAAATTGGGGGGCAGCACACCACCCAGCATGGACATGAAGTTCTCCGGCGAACCGGGCTGAGGCATCATCATGTGTGGGATCGCCAGTCGCGCCACTTCAGCCGCGAGACTCAAGCCGGCTGACTTACGGTAGTAGGTAGAAACTGCCACAATCATGATGTACAGATTAGGAAAAACCTGCTGCCGCCACGGGGTCTGGATATAGAGCCGCCGTCCGACAGCAATCGCCGCCAGATACAGCCCTGCACCTAGATGAAAGTTGATTGGAGTCTCATTGGCGGCAGACCCGGCCCAATGCAGATAATCATCCAGCCATTTGCCGACCGTCTGCGCCTGGGCGATTTGTGCATCCGACAAGCGCGCATCCTCGGGCAGTTCTGGAACGACATTGAGGTCGGCGCTACGGAGCGGTGTCTCTGGTGGTGGGCTTTCGGGGTCAACCCGTAACACATCCAGCATCAACTGCTGACCGAGTACACGCCTTAGAATCTGTACATCCTCCGGCTGTGCTGGGTCGAGATGCGCCAGCAGCAAGCCCGTAATCGGGCTGAGTGGCACGCCCGCATAGGGCAGACCCACCAGCGCCCGCGCCAGTATGTAAGCATCCTGTGCTGTGAGGTCAGTTTTGTTCACAGTTCACATCCTCTCGCTGTGGAACACCGCGTGAAGACAATGGCTGTTGGCGGCTGACAATCCGCCGCAGATTGAGCTGCTCGTGATAATCCCGCCGTGACCGGATGATGCGTGGTCGCTGAGATTGCTTGCCGCTGATCCAGTTCATCCGTGTGTGGGGCAAAACGGAAGTCATGGTTACCCTTTCGCGCTAGAACTAGTGTTCTTTTTCAGGGTAATAGAAATTAGCCCATATGTCTGGCAAAGTTCGCCAGAATCAGCGGTAATTGTTGACAAAAATCTGGCGAAGATTGCCACCTTCTCTCACATACCGAAAATCAACCTGTTTCTGACCAACTTCTATCCAGCAACCGACTTGCTTGATGTTTGAAATTTGTAATATAATGAGGTCTGCACTAGAACTAATATTCTATATCTTATGTTCACAGAAGGACAGAATTTAAAGAGAGGATCAACGATATGCAACAGGTGCGCGTAGCTCTACTTGTGCCAGACAGGATCATCCGCAGCGGGATTGAGAGTCTGATCAAACACGACGGGACAACCCGTTATGCCGTCAGCGTTTTTGAGGATTTTGAATCATGCTTGCGCCAGTCAGGCAAGATCGATATTCTGTTGCTGGACATCAGTGGTCTACGCATCAGCGCGATCGAAAATCGCTTTAGCCGACTGGCAAAAGACCAGGTCACTTTGAAAGTTATTGTCATCAGCAATCGACTAACGGCGGTCTTCATTCACCGGATCATGCAGTTGGGGGCGAAGGGCTTTATCTACCGTGAAGAACTTTCCGATGCTTTGCTGAATGGTCTTGATCTGCTGCGACGAGATGTTGCCACCCTATCCCCGCAGGCATCGCAGATGCTGGCAACCAGTACCTATCTGCACAATTTCAACGACATCAAGCCGCTGGATATGCAAGTGCTGCGGTTAACGGCTCAAGGCTTCGGGGTGAAAGCCCTCGCCACTGAACTGAACATCTCGACGCGTTCGGTCTATCGTTCACGTGACAAACTCCGTGAAATTCTGGGCGTCCCGACGATTGAAATGCTGATTGATGCGGCCCGTGAGCAGGGTTTACTCGATCTGGAAGACGATTGAACGCCTCATCCACATCACTGAAAAATTACGTTGGATGTGGGCGAACTTCGCCCATTTTTTGTCGCAAATTCCCTTAATGCTGCCTCCTGATCCATGCTACGCTGGCGGCAGGCATAGAGAGTATTTGATTGAGGAAAGTATGGCGATACGCATTGTCATCGCGGATGATGCCGATCTGGTGATTGAAGGCGCGCAATCGGTGCTGAACACCGACCATCGGTTCAACGTGGTCGGGACAGCCCGTTGTATGGATGATCTGCTGAAAACGATTGAAGCCTGTTACCCTGACGTGGTGGTGCTGAGCGAGTGGATTCACAACCTCGACATCCTCAGCGCAGTAGAAGCCATCCATCGCGTACGATCCAATCAGAAGATCATCGTCATGGGCGGGCTGGCGGATGGGCTGCTGATCCGTGATTTATTTGGGGCTGGCGTGAGCGGTTATCTTTACAAAAGCGATGATCTGTGCGAACTGCTGGTGACGGCGATTGACACCGTTCTGCTCGATCGTCCCTATCTGTCACCGACGGCGAACGCTGAATATCTCATCGCCATGCAATCCCCAAATGCCAACGAACGACTCGACCCGGAAGCGCGGCAGGTGTTGCAACTGCTGGCACACGGCGAACATGCCGGACAAATCAGCAAGCGGTTGGGCATCGACAAACGCCGTGTGTACTGGGTGCGAGAGAAGCTGCGTCGTCGCTTCGGTGCGAAGACCAACGAACATCTCATCCAGCGGGCGGCGGTTGAGGGATTTATTTATCCCCGTGATTGATGTAGCGGTAACGCCTCACCGCAAATTCGGAGGTATCAATCTGCACAGCCTTGACACAGTGTACTCTCATGGACTCAAGATCAACGGAAAGTGTTTCTTCGCGCTCGTCATAGTCTGGTAAATCTAGATGTTGCAGATGCATTCGTTCAAAAGGAACAAGGGATGTATCTTCGTCTGGAGTTTTCACTTTAGGAGGGACTGCTTCGGTGACTGTATAATCCCGCTCAGGCCCCTCGTCGTAAAGAGTATATACACTTGCTTTAAGTTCCGTACCCTTAGGAAACTCAAGCTTTTGGCACTTGGCGGCTTTGTGGAACAATACGGCATTCAACCCGTCTCCATTAACTTGTACTGATGGATATAAGATGCCATCAAGCGGTACTTTCCCCTCTGTTGCAAGGAAATCGGCGATAGCCTGCGTCGGCAGATATTCAGACGCTTCATCGTCAGGCATCACCGGACGGACAATACGTTGGCTTAGCTCGCGCAGAAATACCATACGCCCAAGCCTGTAGGCGTATCCTGTATCAAAGATGCTTCCAGTTTCATTCACTTGGGCTAATGCGGACAAGTCCAGCAGCCTGAGCGGGCGAATGATCTCAAACCGCGCCACTGCAACATTGCTACCAACGGGCGGCCTCACTTCAGCAAGTGCAGTAGAAATGGATGTCGCGCCATAGAAGACGGAAATTCCCCGCGCATTCATCCGACCGGCACTGGCAAAATGGGAAGGCGGTGCACTCAGTTCTTTGTCAGGTCGCATCATAGATAATTTCAGTTTGTCATCAGACGGGAACACTCTTGCCCGGTATAAATGCGTATGGTTGGTTCCCGGGCCGGCATCTATGATGAGAGGTTGTCCCTGCAACGTTCTCATCTGATCGATGTTGTCGAACAACTTACTGAGTTGCTCTGCGGCCACCCTGCTGAAAAATCGGGCTTCGGTTTTGATCGTTTTTTCAAAGAAATGCCACCCTTCCTGCCATTCTGCACTCCCCGGCGAGATTTCTTTGTAGTGGGCTTCGGAAGAAAACTCTCCTTCCACTCCCATAGCTGCTTCGTCGAAATCAAAATATTTATCAGCCAGTATCTTCTGAATCTCACGGGCTGCTTCTTCAGGAATATCGGCAGCGTTCATGATGGCATCAACAGACAGCTCACCCTCACCTTCCCACTCGTAATCAAGCTCCTTATCACTCAGCAAAGGGTATTGCCAGTCCTCGGTCTCGGCAGACGTGCGCTCGTAATGCGTTTTAAAGGCGGTTTCGACACGTTCGGCTAAATCCTCCAGGGAAATTCCTGACCCTGTGTCTCCACAATAATCGCATTGACCTTCTTCGCCTTTTTTCTCCACGAGATCATGCAAAAAAGGTTCTCCAATACAAATTGCGCAAATCATCATTTTCTCTACTTGCTCAACCTTAGGGAATGCGTCCAGATCACCAACTAACATTTCATGAAACTATAGCTTAGATTGATCGCCTACAGTGTATCCGCAACCACTGTTGTACCTATCGTAGAAACCCGAAATTTTGCGATGCGATCCTGAAAAACTCCTAACCGCAAACTGGTAATCCTACAGCGTTCCCAACACCGCCTCCGCTACCATGAAGTGGTACAAAAAGCGGAGGCACTGGGTATGCGACGATTTCACTTTTTCATCCTGTGGGTGATGGCGTCTCTGACGGCAGCAGTCTGGGCAGCCGTTTTTGTGTTGCACCAATCGCAGAATGACGATGTGGCGGCATTACCGACGCTGGCTGTACTGCCATCGCTCACACCGTCTCATACGCTGACCCACACACCAACACCAACCCACACGCCAACCGCGAGCAGCACGCCGACGATTACGACATCGCCGACTGCTACCGCGACCGAGTCGCCCACCCTGACACCAACGCTCTCGGCGCGTGTGCTAGAAATCAGTGCGGTTATGCCGGGCGTGTACATTCCGCCGACACCGACAGATTTCCCGTTCGGCACGATTTTGCTGCCCGCGCCGCCGCAACCCATCGAGCCACTGCCGGATGCCACGCATGAACCGCCGCCGTATTCGGGCTGGTACAGCTTTGAGTCGGATCATCCGTTGGTGCAGTACAGCACACCCTGGCAGGCGCGGCAGGTGGTCGATGCCAGTCGCGGGCAATATCACCGCAGTGAGAACATCACCAGCTATGTGACCTTTCCTTTTGAGGGCGAAGGGCTGCGGATTAGGTACGTTGCCGCCCGCAACATGGGCATGTTTGACGTGATCGTGGACGGGGTGGTCATCGACACAGTGGACGCCTACTCGCCGGAGCTGCGCTTCCCCGGTACACGGGTTTACTTTGTTGGCTCAGGTTCGCACACACTCAATATCCGCAGTGCCGGACGCAAAAACAACGCCAGCGAAGGCTACGTGATCGGACTGGATGCGCTTCAGGTATTTCGCGGCACAGCCAACACGCTCATCATTCCGCCACCAGCGGAGAGCGCCACGCCCACACCGCAGCCACGTCCGGCGGCAGGCGTGGAACTGGTCGCCGCGCCGGCGATATTACAACCCACCGCAACGCCCGTCGCGCCCGGACTGCTGACTGTCTCGGTAGTCATCGCCTACGACGAAAACGGCAACCGCGCTGTCGATCCGGCGGAAGGCGTGGCAGGAATTTCGGTGCGCGTGGTGGAAATTGGCACGAATAGTGTCATCTCGCAGGCGTTCACCGACGCGCAAGGCTTCGCGCAGTTGCAGGTCGTCACATCCGCACAGGCGCGGGTGGTCGTGCCGTACTTTGGCAGGGTGTGGGAAATCCCACGCAGTCGTGGCGGCGGACAGGTCGCTTTCACGCTGCTCCTGCAACCGGGTAATCAGCCGGGCTTGATCCCTTAGGCGAATGCCCAGGATGGCAGTGGTTCACGATGCTCGATCCACTCTGCTGGTTGCTCCGGTGACGTGGGCGATTAAAGCGCTTGATTAAGGAGAGCGAGCTATGCCTGATTTCGGGCGAATGATTGACGAATTGATCTACAGCGTGATCGTGATGATGGCGGGCGTACATTGGGCGCTGCAAAAAGCGGTCATCATGGCGGGCTACACCATCAAGCTGATCAATCAATGGCTGATTGAGAACGCCTTCGTGCCGATCATCGCGCAGACCAATGACGGCTTGCGCGTGGCGATGGGTTACGTTTTTATCATGGCGTTATTGGTGCTTGGTTTGACCTACATGCTGGCGGCGCTGGTGCGGTTGGATGTGGTCAGCCCGCGCAACGCGCTGACGTGGTATATAGCGGGGGCGTTATTCTTCACCGTTGGTCCAAGTTTCTATCAGGGCATGAACGACTTGCGGATGAACATCGCGCAGGTGATGTATGTCAGCGTGCTGGATGGGCTGAACAACAATCCGGGTGATTTCTCGTCGCTGGCGCAGGTCAGTTCGAGCGATCTGGACTTAGGATTGCTGTGTGACCAGTTTGATGTCTATCTGCCCGGCGCGACCGGGCCGGGACCCATTGACGGCCTGGATATCGCGATGGCGTATCTGCGTGGTCACGCGCAGGATGTGATGGGTTATCCTCAGCCGATCTTTTCGCCAGGTTGTGGTGCGTACCTGCAAAATCCGAACCCTTCTACATGGGCAGGTGCGGGCGGCACGTCGGTCATTCCGATGGATTGGAACATGGCGGGTGGTTACTTTGACCATAACAATTCGCCCATCACATGGGACGGTTTAGCTGGTGACGAACGCACGGCGGTGGTGTCGTGGGCGGGCGCATCCCAGCAACGGGCGCTGACCGCCTGGCCGCTGGTGCTTTTCGCCCTGATTGAGCAGATTGTGCATCTGCTGATCACGATTGCGATGGGTATCACCTTCATCTCGTTTGGCATCGCCATCTTGTTCGCGTTTTTCAAGCGCACCGAGAGCATCGCCCATAACATCATCAACCAATGGATTGAACTGATCGTGCAGACGACCATCATTGTCCTCATTCAAGCGCTGGTGATCGGTTTCTTTCTGGCGGGAGCGGCGACTGGCAGCGCTGCTGCGATTGTCGGCATTGGCTTGCTGTGTCTGGTCTTCATCCTGATCACGATGTGGTCGGCTATCAAGGCAGTCTGGAACAGCTTTAATCGGTTGTTCAA
>JBGSRB010000625.1:0-3796 GCA_041737735.1 Anaerolineae bacterium
GCCGCCGCGACTTCGGGCAGCAGTTCACCCACAATCGCATCGGGCTGCACGATGGGCGCGAACAGATGGCGCAGATGCTCGACGCCCAACAGCGTGAACACCTGATCGGAATACGTAAGCGCGCGCGTATCCCCCGGAAAACCGACTGCTTCACTTGGTTCGGTTGCGATCACGCCCGTAAGTTGATAACGCACCCAGTCTTTGCAATTCAGCACATAGCGCGCGCGCGCCAGCACATCCGGTTCGTGATCCGCCAGCCAGCGCACCAGCGGCAGCGTGCAGCCCTGCTGCATCACCGAGCCGGAAATGCCGAATAACGTGGACATCAAGCCGGGATGCTGCGCGCTCAAACGCTCGATCAACGGCTGCGTGCGTCCGTCGTTCCAGAAGATGCCGTTACGCACAGGCTTACCCTGCTCATCGATCAGCCACGCGCCGATCATGTTGCCCGTCACGCCGATTGCCGCCACCTGATCGCCGCTGACGCCCGTTTGCGCCAGCACCGCGCGAATCGTCGTCAGCGCCGCGCGCCACGTTTCGTCCATGCTGGCTTCCGACCAGCCCGGCTGCGGCGCGTAAACCTGTGTGCGCTGCATGGTCGTGCCGATCTCGCGCCCGTCGCGGTCGAACAACGCCGCCTTGACCACCGATGTGCCTGCATCTATGCCGAGCAAATAATCCGTCATCGCGCCTTCAGCCGATCCTGTGATCGCTACGCATCATTTAAGGGTGCAGGTTGTTCAGCGCGCCGACCACGAGCTGACGCGCGCTGCTGTAAAACAACTTTTCGACGCCTGCGGCATCGACGCCATGCTGCATACACGCCTGTTTGATCGCGCGCAGCCCTTCATACCCCATGAACGTACAGCGCAGTTGATCCGGCTGCGTGCTGCTGATGCTCCACGCGAACGGCTTGCGCGTGATGCACACCCGCTGCCCGTTGAGCATGAACATCAACCCGCGCACGGTCGCCACCGGAATATCCGATCCGTACATGATGCGCTCGATGGGCAGGTGTTCGAGCAGTGCCGCCACGACTTCGGCGGATTGCACATTCGATAGGTCGAACAGCATATTGGGCAGATCAGCCAGATGCGGCAGCGCGCGATCCATGAGGTCGCGGGCGTAGGCGCGCCCCGCGTGCGCCAGAATGATGCGCGCCTGCGGATAATGCGCGGCGATGTGTTCCAGATCGCGCAGATTATCGGCGTCGGCAAGGCGTCCATTGCGCGGCACATGCAGCATGATCGGCAAGGCGTGGGCGTGGGCAATCTCAAGCTGCGCCGGACGCACAAAATCGAGGATGCGAATCTCCTCAAGCGGCTTCCACGTCACATACGACAGATACGGCTTGAAGCCGATGAAGCGTCCAGCATGGAGTTGGCGCAGCAGCGTGTCGGCGTCGGCATCCAACGCGGGGATGAGCAACCCGAACGTGCGCTGATTATCGATCTCGCGTGCGATGTAGGCGTTGTTTGCTTCCCGATCCACCACTGTCAGCGGCATGCCGAACGCCAGCCATTCGACCTGTTTACCGGGAAACAGCAGGGCATAGGCTTCCGCCAATTCCGCCCAACTGACGCTTTCCGCCTCAAACACCAGCCCGACGCGCTCTTCACTGATCGGGCGCAGCAGATTTTCCGGCAGCCAAGCGTGCGTATGCACATCGAAGATGCGCGCGGGCAGCCAATCCGCCAACTCGCGCTCAAAAATCGGCAGATCAACCGCCTCGTAGTAGTCGCGTTCGTCGATCAGCGTCATGCGCGCGGCTCAATGCTGGCAAGCGAACCGGTGCGCTGCGAGTCGTAGAACGCGCTCAAAATTGTGACCACGCCTTCGGCTTCTTGCAGCCAATGTTCGTTATCGGTGTCCCAGCGCCGCACGCGCTCCAGCATGTGATCGATCTCGCCGCTGTAATTCTCATCGACCACCAGCGAGTTGCCGACGCTGGTTGTGCCGACGCCATCCCAGTTATGCCAACCCGCTTCATAGCCGGCATTGGGATTCCGCACATAGAGTTTGTACCACGGCGGAACCAGCCCCACATGCAGCGTGCCGTTCGTGCCGTAAACCTCAATGCGCCACGCTTCCACCCACGGATGCGCTTCCCACCCCGTCATATCCAGCGTGACCAGCTTATCGCCATAATCCAGAATCGCCGCGCCGACATCTTCATGCACCAAGCCACCCAACGGCATCTCGACGGTTGCGCCCAAGCCCGCCAGCGTATCGATTTTGAAGCCGTGCGCGATCACGGGTGCGCCTTCCGGCAGCTTAAGCATCAACGCTTGCGCGCGTTGGGGCATTCCGAGCAGGTCGAAAATCAGATCGACGGCGTGACAGGCGTCGGTGTACATCAAGCCGCCCAGATCAGCGGACAGGCTCTGCCAGATTTCGCGCGAACCGCCGACGGGCGTCGCCGCGTGAACGCGCACCAGCGTGACCGGGCCCAACACGCCTTCAGCCAGAATCCGCCGCGCGTGGCGCACCGCCGAGTTGAAGCGCAGCATATAGCCCACCTTAAACTTCACCTTGTGCGCGCGCACTTCATCGATCATGGCTTGCATGGCGGGCAGGTTCGGCGCGCCCGGCTTTTCCAGCAGAATCGCCTGTCCGCGCGCTAACGCCTTGCTGACATAACCGGGGTTGTCGGCATCCCACCCTTCGATGATGGCAAAATTCACGCCCGGCTGATCCATGAGTTCGTCGGGCGTGGCGTAGGCTTTCAAACCGAAGCGACTCTCTAAGGCGGCGGTCAGATTGGAATCGGGATCATAGCAGCCGATCAGCTTGACATCGGCAACGGGCGACAGCAGTTCAATGCGCGGGAAGATGTGCGGGTGGGTGCAGCCGACGAACGCGATGCCAATGGTAGCGGGCATGATCATTTTCTCCTGAATGAATAGGCATAAACCGATTAATTTTCACGCGCGTGATCACTCGTGCAGCCGATCCAGAATGGCGCGGCGCAACTGCCAGCTTGATCGATCCTGATAGCACAGGTGATGATAAAGCTCATACACGGCGCTGTAGATGTGCGCGGCGTCGGCGTCGGGATGATAGGTGCGTCCTACGCGCACGGTCGCGGTCATGGCTTCAGCAAACGAAGCGTAATAGCCCACGCCCACGCCTGCCAGCACCGCCGCCCCGCGTGCGCCGAACTCCGTACCTTCAGCCACTTTGATGCGGCGTCCGGTGGCGTTGGCAAACATCTGCGTCCAGAAGGCGGAACGCGCGCCGCCGCCCACCAGAATCACCTCATCGACGGGCTGATTCATCGCGTTGTAACAGTCGCGCATCGCCAGCGCGATGCCTTCATAAACCGCCCGCAGCATGTGCGCGCGCGTGTGTTCCGCCGAAATGCCGAAGAACTGCGCGCGCGCGTTCGGATCGGCAAACGGCGAGACAATCCCCGCGCTGTTGAGATAGGGCAGAAATAACATGCCTTCCGCGCCGATGGGCGTCGTCTGGATCGTTTGCTCGATCAGCGTGAATACGTTTTGTCCGCTGCGTTCGGCGTATGTGCGTTCTTCCAGCGCGAGATTATTCACTAACCAGTCGATGCCCAACGTTCCGGTGGTGTTGGTCAACGAGTGAATCCACATGCCATCGGGCATCACCGCCTGCGCGCCCGCTTCAACAGGCGTGAACGACGGTTCAGCAACAACCAAGCTGTTGAGGAAACTGGTCCCCAAGATCGAACACGCTTGCCCTGCGCGATATGCGCCGCCGCCTAACGCCGACGCCACGACATCGACCGCGCCCGCGACGACAGGCGTCCCGGCTTTGAGTCCGG
>JBGSRB010000644.1:0-1670 GCA_041737735.1 Anaerolineae bacterium
GCACGTCCATCGCGCGCCGCTGATCTGCTCGATGTGATTGCGGCGGTTGCGGGTGTGCCGCGCCGTGATGCGCTCAAAGCCGCGCGCGCCACGGAAACACACCTGACCAAGCTGATCGACGCCGGACTCGTGAGCGCTGACGACGATGCGCTCAACTTGGCGATCCCGCGCGAACAGGTCAGCGCTCATGCCGACGATCTACGCCGCGTGACCAAGCCGCGCCGCGTGCTGCACATCCTCGCACGCCACGATCAGGCGGTCGAAGTCAGCTGGTTATACGCGCAAGCCGATTGCACGCTCAATGATCTGCGCCGACTCGAAGCAGCGGGCGTGATCGCATTGGGCGAAGCCGAAGGCGTCCGCGATTCGCTGGCAGGGCGCACGTTCGCGCCATCCGCGCCGCTGGCGCTCACACCCGAACAAGAAGCGGTGTGGGCTGTCGTGCGGGGGGCGGTGGAAGGGCAGACCCCTGCGTCACCTTTCCTCCTGCATGGCGTGACCGGCAGCGGCAAGACCGAGATTTACCTGCGCGCGATCGAGCGCACGCTGGCATTAGGGCGATCCGCAATTTTTCTGGTGCCGGAAATCGCGCTGACGCCACAAACCGTCGCGCGCGTGGCGGCGCGCTTTCCCACCCACACCGCCGTGATCCACAGTGGGTTAAGCGAAGGCGAGCGCCTCGACACGTGGCGGCGCGCGCGTGAAGGTAAAATCCGTGTGGTGGTGGGCGCGCGTTCGGCGCTGTTCACGCCCGTGATCGATCCCGGTCTGATCATTCTGGATGAGGAACACGACACCAGTTATAAACACACGCCGCCGCTGCTGCCGCCCTATTATCATGCGCGCGATCTCGCTGAGGAAATGACGCGCGTCTATGACGGCGTGCTGATCTTGGGCAGCGCCACGCCCGATCTGGAGTCGATGCACCGTGCCGAACAGGGCGCGATCACGCTGCTGCGTCTGCCCCAGCGAATCATGGGACACCGCGATCATATCAGCGCGCTGGCGGATGAGTCGGGCGTGCAACCGCGCTACAGCGGATCAGACGCCGCGCTTATGATCGATCTACCGCCCGTTGAAGTGGTCGATATGCGCGCCGAACTCAAAGTCGGCAACACGGGCATGTTCAGCCGCGCGCTGGAAAACGCCTTGCGCGAGACACTCGAACGGCGCGAACAGGCGATTCTGCTGCTCAATCGACGTGGACAGGCAACCTATGTTTTTTGTCGTGACTGCGGTTATGTGGCGAAGTGTCCGCGCTGCGACGCGCCGCTGACTCATCACCGTGTGGGTGAGGCGCTGCGCTGTCATCGCTGCGGCTATCTCGAAGCCGAGCCGCAAGCTTGCCCAAGCTGTAAATCCAAGCGGATCAAGTTTTTCGGCGCTGGCACGCAGCAGGTCGAGCAAGCGCTGATCAAGCTGTTTCCGCGCGCGCGTGTCGTCCGTTGGGATGGCGACACCGCCGCATCGCACGAAGCACACGAAGCAATTCTCGGTCGCTTCATCGCGCGCAAAGCCGACATCATGATCGGCACGCAGATGGTCGCTAAAGGGCATGATCTGCCGCTGGTGACGCTGGTCGGTGTGGTCAGCGCCGACACCGGACTCGCCTTGCCCGACTTTCGCGCGGAAGAACGCACCTTCCAACTGCTGACGCAGGTCGCGGGGCG
>JBGSRB010000648.1:0-5783 GCA_041737735.1 Anaerolineae bacterium
ATCTTCGCGCACTTTCCGGGGTTGTATGTAGCGTGTCCGTCGAATGCCTACGACGCCAAGGGGATGCTCAAAGCCGCCATTCGTGATGATAATCCGGTGCTATTCACCGAGTCGATTGCGCTGTATCCCAAGCCGTCGCCCATTCCGCAAGAAGAATATCTGATCCCGATTGGCAAGAGTGCGGTCAAACGCGAAGGCAAACATGTGACGATCGTCAGCTATGCGCGCGGCGTCGAGTGGGCGCTTGAAGCGGCAGAGACGCTGGCTAAAGAGGGCATCGAAGCCGAAGTCATCGACCTGCGCTGGCTGCGCCCGCTTGATCTCGAACCCGTGTTTGAGAGTTTCAAAAAGACCAATCGCTGCGTGGTCGTGGAAGAATCGCTGCCCATGTTCAGCTTTGGCAGCGAGATCGCCGCGCAGCTTCAAGAAGCCGCCTTCGATTACATGGATGCACCGATCAAGCGTGTCTCGTCGATGGATGTCCCGATGCCCTTCGCGCACGAGATCGAAATGATGGTGCTGCCTAACGCGCAAAAAGTGATCGATGCAGTCAAGGAGATCGTAAACTAATGGCGCAAGAGATCGTCATGCCCGATTTGGGTTCGGGCATTGATGCAGGCATTTTGCTCAACTGGCTCAAGCAGCCCGGCGAAGCGATCAATGATGGTGATGTGATCGCGGAAGTCGAAACTGACAAAGCGACGGTCGAAGTTCCCGTGAACGTCAGCGGGACGATTGTCGAACTTAAAGGCAAAGCGGGCGATTCGCTGGCAGTGGGCAGCGTGATCGGCTATGTGGGCGCGGCGGGTGAAAGCGCGCCCGCTGGCGACAGTGCGCCTGCGTCCGCCGAAGCTGAGGCATTCGCGCCTGCTGCGACCGCACCCGCGAATGGCGCAGCGCTGACTCAGACTGAAAAAGCGCCCGCGCCCGTTGAAGCCGACGGCAATCTGCCCGATGGCGTGCGCGCATCGCCTGTAGCGCGGAAATTGGCGGAAGATCGCGGCGTTGATTTAAGCACCGTGCGTGGCACGGGTCCACAGGGGCGCATCGTCAAAGCAGATGTTGAGAATTATCAACCCGAAGCCGCGCCCGCCAAGCCTGCGGCAGCATCCGCCGCGCCGAGTGCGCTTCCGACTGCCAGCTATGGCAAGCTGCCCGAAGGGCCCGACGTGGAGATCATCGAAACGTCGAAACTACGGATACGCATCGCTGCGCGCATGGTCGAAAGCCGCCAGCAGATTCCGCATTTCTACGTCACCACTGAGATCGACACCGCCGCCATGATCGCGCTGCGTAAACAGATCAACGCCGATCTCGACGATGATCATAAGGTCACGGTCAACGACCTGATTGTCAAGGCGACCGCGCTCACGCTGCGCGATTTCCCGAACTTGAATACGCATTTCTACGGCGATCATCTCGTGCGCTACAAGCGCATCAACATCGGAATCGCGGTCGCGCTGGACAACGGCTTGATCAATATCGTCGCTAAAGACGCCGACCGCACGCCGATCAGCCAGATGGCGGCGAACAACAAAGCCATGATCAACCGTGCGCGCGAAGGCAAACTCAAGCCCGATGATATGAGCGGCAGCACCTTCACCGTCAGCAATCTAGGCGCGTTTGAGGTCGAGCATTTCGTCGCCATCATCAACCCGCCTGAGGCGGGCATTCTGGCGATTGGCAGCGCCAAGAGCATCCCGATCGTTGGGGCTGACGGCGCGCTGACCACGGGCAGCCGCATGAAAGTCACCATCAGCGCCGATCATCGCGTCACCGACGGCGCGGAGGGCGCGCAGTTCCTTCAGCGCTTCAGGTTCATTTTGGAACACCCGATGCTGCTGTTGGTCTAACCAAAGCGTAGGGGCGAACACATTGGTTCGCCCTTACGATCTACTCACGCAACACCCACCCCTAGAAGTAGCTGCTGATCAACTCCAACACCGCCAGAATACTGCGCGGATCGCCGCTTTGCACGCGCGTATTGCTGGCGCGCGCCAGCGCGTTGAGCGCGTTAATGTCGGCATCTGACCCATACGCCACCGGAATCAGGATGATCGGGTTGAGATCGCCGCGCGTGGCTTCGAGCGCACGTACCGCGTCGTTGAGGGTATAGCCCGTGTTGCCCGTGTCGCCGCCATCGCTGAGCAGCACAATCGCGCGGATGCGGTTATCGCCTTCATCCGCCCGCAAACTGAAGAACTCGACTGTTTCCGTGATCGCGCGGTACATTTCCGTGCCGCCGTCGGCGCGCATCGAGCGAATGTGCGAAGTAAGCTGTTCGTTCGCCGTTTCCAAGTTATCCAGCGGCACGCGCCGGTCGATCTGGTGGTTGAACAGCGTCAGCCCGACGCGATTGTTGGTTTCCATGCCCGTGAGGAACGCCAGCGATGCTTCGCGCGCCTGATCGATCTTGCTTTCGCTCAGCATCGAGCCGGAAACATCGATCAACAGCATCACATCGGCTTGTTTCTTGACGAACGCCCAACTTTGCTGAATCGCCGCGATCACTTCCGGCGCGGGAACATCCAGCACAGCGCGCGGTTGGTTCGGATCGACGCCGTTTTCTTCCACAAACGGAAACGCCAGCTCTACATCCGGGTTCGCCGGACGGAAGCCCTGCGCCATGATCAATTCTTGCACGGGCGCGGTCAGCACATAATCGACGAAGATGCGCGCGGCTTCACGTTGTTCAGGCGTCGTCCAATCGGCATCGACGATGCCCATCGGGTGTTCATGCCAGAACGTGCCTTCTTTGGGATACAACGCCACCAAACGCTCAGGCGGTTGATATTCGGTCAAGCCGCGATTGATGTAGATCAAGTCGTTTTCTTCGAGCGCCACGAAATCCAGATAATCGGGACCCTGCGCGATATATTCGACAAATTCCGTCGTGCGCGTCGAATAATGGCGGATCAATTCTTCAATGCGGCGCACACCATCCTGCACATTCTCATCGCGCACCTGTTCCAGCGTCAGGCGGCGTTCGGAGAAGCCATCGGCGCGCGCGGCAGCGTAAAATTCCGCGATCAGCGTGCTAAGCGCGGTCGAACTCACCAACGGATCGGTATGCCCGTAGAACACGGTGCGCCGCCCGTCGGGGATACCGAAGTCCTGCCACCCGTTGGGGCTGTTCAGGACCATTAACAGTTCTTCCCAGCCGATGTCGTCATAGCCGACGGTCTGCTGAATCGCCTGTAAGCGGCTTTCCCAGATCGCCATGACGACAGGCGCTAATGCCGTGCCGCGCGCTTCTTCCAGTGCGAAAATTTGGCGTCCTGATTGATAATTCGCCAGCGCCAACCAGTGGCTCACCGACGGCTGAAAGATCACCGGACGCGCGACATTGCTGTTATTCGGCGCGATGATGGCGTTGACGATGCCCTGCATGATCGTGCCGCTGGAACCGCTTTGCCCACCGATGCACACCGTGCGCGCGCCGCTTGCCAGCGCTTCACCCGTGACCGGATCGCGCCCTTCGAGAAATGCGCGGTTGAAATCCTGCATCACCTCCGGCATGTAGAGGTTGCTTTCCGGCGCATAGATGATGTCGATAGTGACTGCGTTATTGGCGCAGTTTTGCACAAACTCGGCTTGTCCACTTGGCTGATCCGCAGCGCCGCTGCAAGCAGTCAGCGCGAACAACACCAGCAGCATCAACGCAAATATGAGTCGCTTCATGAGCCACTTCCCTTCAGGCAACTGATCTAATCCAAAATTTCAACCGTTGCGCCCACACACAGTACGCCCGCCGCATCATGCACGGCGTTTATGCCGAAGGTGGGCGCGGTGCCGACCTTCGGGCGATACATATTCAGCGTTCGCAGCGGTTCTTTGCCGCGCTGCGCCGTCGCTTGATCGGTGGTGGTTACGGCGCAGCGTCCACATGGTTTAACCAGATCAAAGCGCACGCCGTTGATCCGCACCGCGCACCATTCGTCCTCAGCGTAACCTTGTTCCACACCCGCGATCACGATGTTGGGGCGGAAACGGTTCATCGGCAGCGGTTCGTCTAGTCGTTGATTTAAGTCGTCAAGCGATGCTTCGCTGATTACCAGAAACGGAAACGCATCCGCGAACGCCGCTTGATCCGTGGCGCGCACGGCGTAATCGCTCGGTACACGGCGGATGTAATCGTCGGCAAAGCGCACCACGCGCGTCGGCGCGCCGATATAGTCGCTGAACCATGCTGCTGCTGCATCCCCGTGATCGACCGCGCCCACTTCCGGATCGCGCCAGATCGATACGCTGACGCGCGCGCCGTCGTGGTCAATCGGCACGGACAGCGGTGGCATGTTCGGCGCATTGACGATCAACTGATCGCCATCAATCACGGGCTGAATCAGCGCCATGCGCGCATCGCTGCGCTGGGTGCAGAACACGTTTTGTTCATCCACCAGCAGCCAGCGCCGATCATAGGTGAACCCGCGCGCGTCGATGGTATGTTCAGCGGGAAACGATCCGCCGCACGACTTGATGGGGTAATACGCGATCTGCGAAACATACATGAGGTTCACTCTCAATTAATCAGCTGCCCGATCCACGTGATCATTCGCTGCATCTCGGTGCGTCCCGGCGCGTTGACCACGCGCGCCAGAGGCGGATCGATCAACCCGCCGCGTGCGACCGCCCCCGTGAACAGCGCTTCCGTTGGAACCCCCTCCGCCGGACGCAACCCGAAACTTTGCGCGCTGATCTGCTGCGCGGGCGTCAGCAGGAACGCGCCGAACTCGCGCACGGCTGCTTCGGCATCGGGATCATTGTTGATCGTATCCGCCCATACGGTCAGGGGAAAGTCGAACACCACCTGATATTCCGGGTACGCCAAGCGCAGCGGATTCGCATTGTCGATCAGTGTGCCGCGCAGATTGCTCAGCCAGTCGCTTTCCGGCAGCAGCGCGATCTGTCCCACGGATGCACCACGCGCGGCGATCGTTCCCGCGACCGACGCCCCCAACGTGTTGAAATTCGGCACGCTTTCTAAAATTGGGCGCGTCCACGCTTGAAAATCGCTCGCCACCACCGCCGCATTGATGTTCACATCGTCAGCGAACGCGCCCGCCGCTGACCACAGAACCGCCATACCGCTTTGGGTGCGGTTCGGGCGGCTGAACGCCAGCACGACATTAGTTGCGGTATCCGTCCAACGCCCCGTGCGCGCCACTTCCTGCACCGCTGACCAATCGAACGCGCCCTCGGCGCTCACTGCATCCACGCGGTCGCTGAAGCCGCCCCACGCCAAAAGTGTGCGCGCGGTCGAAGGCGTCACCGTCGTGAAGGGCAGGCGACTGGCATAGGTGATCGACGCCGACGACGACGGTATCCACCCCGCCGGATGATCACCCGTGCTGTAGCGCCGCTGCGCTTCATCCGTCCATACGTCGAAATCTTCAGTTGGCGTGATGCGGATCAAGACGGGGCGCGTGCCGTTTACCAGCGGGGTAGCGGCGTTGAAGCTGGCGGAAGCGCTGCTGACCCACGCTTCCGCCAGCGGACTGACCAGAATCGTCACTTCGAGCGGCGGCTGTGAACGCAAAAATTGACTCGCGCCGATCACGCCAGCGGCAAGCACAATGAACAGGATGACGAAAATCGATCCGCGTCTCATCGGTGGGTTATCCTCATCACTGTTTTACTCCATTCATGTCTCATTGTAGCCGAAGTGCGCGGGGCAGTTCCCCCCAGCTTTCAGGGGATAAGCATAGCATAAATGCCACAACACAGGCGAACCAGCCCCGCGCGCGCTCACAGCGCGATCACTTCAGCGCCCGCCGCGATCAACG
>JBGSRB010000002.1:0-1974 GCA_041737735.1 Anaerolineae bacterium
GGTCAGGCGGGCGGCGGTCACCGGGGGCGCGGCGGCGCGCAGCGTTTCCAGCACGCGCAGCGCGGTTTCCGGCGTCATGACGGAATCGACTTCGCTGGTTAAACGTTTGGTCTGGCGCGTGCCGCTGCCGCTCATGCGTTACGTCATCCCCGTGAGTGTGATCGTGAAGGTTGTGCCGCCGTTGGGCGTGCTGTCCACGTTGATTACGCCATCATGCAGGCGAATGATGCCATAAGCGACGGGAATGCCCAAGCCGCTGCCTTTGTGCGCGCGCACCACATCGTTATCCGCCCGGAAGTAAAATTCACCCAACCGCGCGATGTCGTCGGGCGTCATGCCCACGCCGTTATCACTGATCTGTACGGTCAAGCGGCTGCCCTCTCCACTCGCGCGCACGGTCACTTCACCCTGCACGTCGCCTTCGGGATCGGCAGGACTGTAGCGCAGCGCGTTTTCGACCAGCTTGGCGAGCGCCTTCGCCAGCAATTCGCCATCCACGTTCAATATCGGCAGCCCCGACGGAATCTCGAAGGTCAGCCGCCGCCCAAGCTGCTCAGCAGTGGCGGTGACGGCTTTCTCGACCATCATGATCACGTTCTTGAAGGTGTCCATTTTCAGGTTGATGCGCAGCGTGTCGCCTTTGAGCTTACTCACATCGCTGACATCGGTCAGCAAGCCTTCCATGCGGCGGGCGTTGGTGCGAATCGTCTCGACGAACTGCTTTTGCATGTCGTTGAGTTCGCCCATGCTGACCAACATATCGGAATAGCCGCGAATGCTGGTCATGGGTGTGCGCAGTTCATGCACCGCGTGCGAAACGAAAGCCGCCTGTTCTTTGAGCGTTTCGGCAACATCGGCTGGCACTTCCGGGGCGGGCGGCGCGGCATTGGCGGCGGCTTCCGCTTCTGCTTCGGCGGATGCCAGCGCCTCTTTGATCGCCTCAAGCTGACCGGGCAAACGCACCGGAATGATGTCACCGCGTTGAGCAGCGGCGATCAGGTCGTCGAGCAGCGCTTGTGCGCTTTCATGTGCGGTCACAGGTCATTCCCCTTTGTGTGCATGGTGTGTGCATAACGCGCCTTGCGCCCCGACAATTTCAGGTCGTGGATCGGTTAATTGGTGGCAACTGCCACTGAAAAAGTGAAGGTGCTGCCTTTGCCGACGACGCTTTCGGCGCGCATTTCGCTGCCCATCTGCGCCACCAACTGCTGCGCGATGGCATAACCCAAACCCGTGCCGGGCTGGGCGCGCGCCAGCGGGTCTTTCGAGCGCCAGAACTTCGTGCCAAGTTTTGCCAGCGCTTCTTTGCTCATGCCGATGCCGGTGTCGGCAACCGAGAACTCAACCCGATCCAGCGCATCGGTGTGAATCCGACGCACGCTGAGCGTGATCGTGCCGCCATCGGGCGTGTACTTATAAGCGTTGCTGGTCAAATTGACCAACACTTGCAGCAGGCGATAATAATCAGTCCATAGATTGGGCAAGCGCAGCTCGACGTGTTCGATGAAGGCATGGTTGCGGCGGCGCAGTTCGGTCAACACGCTGTCGCGCAAGCCTTGCACCACGTCCTCGACCGCCACGCGCGACTCGCTGATCAGGAAATGCCCGCTTTCAATGCGCGTGATGTCGGCAATATCGCTGACCAACACTTCCATGCGCTTGACCGTATCGCGGATGCGCTCTTGGAAATGCTCTTGCTGCTCTTGCAAGCCGCCATCCATCAAGGTGAGATCGGCATAACCCAAGATGCTGGTCATCGGCACTTTGAGATCATGCGCCACGATGCTGACAAATTCCGATTTCGCCGCGTTCGCCATCTGCACCTCTTGATACAAACGCGCATTTTCGACGGCAATCGCCGCGCGCGCCAGCACACGCTCGACCACTTCGATCTCGTCGTCGTTAAACGGAACCGCTTCGCGCCGCAGCACCAGCACGGCAAACTGTTCGTTATCGCGGCTGATCGGCGCGATC
>JBGSRB010000035.1:0-2497 GCA_041737735.1 Anaerolineae bacterium
CTCGAACTGCATCGCCACCACCGCCGGAACCCCACGCGCGACGATGCCGCTGGCGATGCCCGCGAGTACGTCGGATTCGGGCGCGCGTGCGCTATGGCATGAGTTCATGACCACCAAGCGCAGCGTGGTTTCCTGACTCAATTCGCGGCTGAGTGCTTCGCCGGTCACACGCTGCCCCTGCGTCGGATCGCCTTCGCGCTCGAACACCAGCACGCCGCGATTTTGCGACGCATCAAACTCGCTGTGACCAATGTAGTGAAACACATGATATTTGTTCTGACGTAGGCGGCGCTGTAACGCGCTGAGCGTCGCCGTGTCAAGTCGTTCGAGTTTGAGCAAGCCTTGCTGCTCCAGCGGAGCGGTAGCTTCTTGCAGCAGCTTCCATTCGCCTTCGACATCGAGCGGCGGCACATCCTGCGGCGAACTGATCATGACCAGCACGTTCAGCGGCAGGTTGATCATGACTGGCACGCGGTTATCGATCTGGAACACGTAGCGCACCAGCGGCGTTTGCGTGTTGAGCGCCAGAAAATCGCGGCGCGGGTCGCGCATAAATTCCCACGGCAGACGTGCCAACGCGCCCGACCGTTCCACCGAGAGGCGCAGGCGCAGCCCTTCAGTGCGGTTGGCGGCGTCTAAACTGCGCGTATACACTTCGCTGATGTCGCGGTGGCTGTTGATGAGAAACTCGAACAGGCGATCCCCAAGCTGGCGCGCGGTGCGTTCGCGCTCGACCACCGAGGTGCGGCGCTCACGCCCCAACACCTGAAGATACTGCTCGATCTCATCAGCGTTGAAGGGTGCATAGGCTTCAACCGTCGCTTCACCGACAGGCGACTCGGTCACGCGGATGCGGTATTTCTGCGCTTCGGCTACCACTTCGATTGCGAAGGGAAGATACGCCATCAGATTTCTTCCGATTGCTGCGCGATGAGATGAAGTTGGTTAATCTTCGCGCGCAGATAGCCTTCCATGAATTCGTCAATCTTGCCATCGAGAACCGCGCCCGTGTTGCCCGTTTCGACACTGGTGCGGTGGTCTTTCACCATCTGGTAGGGGTGCAGCACGTAGGATCGAATCTGGTTGCCCCATTCGGCGTCGATGTTTTCGCCTTTGAGCGCGGCTAGTTCAGTTTCGCGTTTGCGCCGTTCGATTTCAAACAGGCGCGCTTTGAGGATTTGCATCGCGCGCTCACGATTCTGCCCTTGGCTGCGCTGATCCTGCACTGCAACAACGAGTCCGCTGGGGATGTGCGTCAGGCGGATGGCGGTGTCGTTCTTCTGAACATTCTGACCGCCCGCGCCGCCGGCACGATAGGTATCGACGCGCAAGTCTTTGTCGTTGATTTCGATATTGATATTCTCTTGAATATCGGGCCACAGTTCGACTTTGGCGAAGGATGTGTGCCGCCGCGCCGAGCCATCAAACGGGCTGATGCGAACCAAACGATGCACACCCGATTCGCTTTGCAGATAGCCATAAGCGTGATCACCCTTGAACGAGAACATCACACTTTTAAGACCCGCTTCTTCGCCTTCGCTGCGCTCCAACAGTTCGACTTTGTAGCTGTTCGCCTGCGCCCAACGCAGATACATGCGTTCGAGCATCGCCGCCCAGTCTTGAGCTTCGGTGCCGCCCGCGCCTGCGTGAATGGCGAGGATCGCGTTTTCGCCGTCGTAGGGTCCCGCCAGCATCGCCTGAAGCGACATGCGCTCGACGATCTGCGTCAGCGCTTGGGTCTCGCGGCTCATCTCGATTTCGAGATCGGGATCGTTCATCTGTGCCAGTTCGAGCGCGTCATTGATGCGCTGATCAAGCGCGCGCCACTTGTCGATCTCGCTGTTGAGCTTGGCGATTTCTTGCATGACTTTTTGCGCGACTTCGGGATTATTCCAGAACTCGGCATCAGCCGATTGCGCTTCGAGCGTCTGCGCGCGTTCGCGCTTGCCTTCGATGTTGAGGCGCTGCATCAAAGCGCGGATTTCGGTTCGCAGGTTGGTGAGCTGGGGCGTGAGATTTTCCATCGCTAGTTATTACTCGCCTTCATCCTCAAACAAGCCTTGAACGAAATAATCGGGGTTGAACAGCACGAGATCAGTCACGCGCTCGCCCAAGCCGATATAGTGAATCGGCAGCCCCAGATCATGATTGATGGCGAACACCATGCCACCTTTGGCGGTGCTGTCCAGCTTGGTGACGATCACACCCGTCACATCGACCATCTCACGGAATTTCTGCGCCTGTTGCAAGGCGTTTTGTCCGGTGGTGCCATCCAAGACCAGCAGCACCTCATGCGGCGCATCCGGCACAATGCGCTGCGAGACTGACTTGATCTTGGCGAGTTCTTCCATCAGATTGAAATTGGTATGCAAGCGTCCCGCAGTATCGACCAGTAGCACATCGCGCCCGCGCGCTTTGGCGGCGGCGCTGGCGTCATAAACGACGGCGGCGGGATCGCTGCCCGGCTTGTTGGCGATCACAGGCACGCCGACGCGCT
>JBGSRB010000199.1:0-8744 GCA_041737735.1 Anaerolineae bacterium
GCCGGTTCCCACGCCGCGCCCCGTGCAAGCGCAGCCTACGTTCCCGCCCGCGCCACAGCCGACCATTTCCCCGGTTTCGGGCGTGAATCTGGTAGCGGGCATCGTCGAACTGAATCCGGCGCTGCCCACCTGTAACCAGACCTTCAATGTCGGCTTGGATGTGGCGAATCTCGGCACGGCAGCCAGCGTCACTAGCGGCACAGTGTCGCTGGTGGATGTGCGCGCCGCCGACGGATCGACGCAGCAAACGACGATTGGCGGCTTCCCGATTTTGCAAGCGGGACAAACCTTCCGCGTCGATATGCCGCTGACGGTTTCAACATGGCATGGCGAAGAACACCGCTTGATCCTGATCATCGATCCTGATAATCAGATTCCCGAAAGCGACCCGAATGATAACCGCCGCGAAGTGACCTACACGCTGCAACGTGGAGATTGCCCGTGACGCAGCCGATCAAAATCATGCACATCATCGCGCGGCTCAACATCGGCGGCACGACGACCCACGTCGTGCTGCTGACGCAGCGCTTAGGCGCACCCACCTATGCCAGCACACTGGTCAGCGGCGTGATCGGTGATGATGAAGGCGACATGATTTACTACGCGGAAGAACGCGACGTCACGCCGATCATCATCCCCGAATTGGGGCGTTCGCTGCACCCCGTGCGCGACCTGCTTACGTTGTGGAAAGTCTACCGCTTGATCCGGGAAATGCAGCCCGACATTGTGCATACGCACACGGCGAAAGCGGGCTTCATCGGGCGGATCGCGGCGTGGCTGGCGCGCGTGCCAGTAATTACGCACACGTTTCACGGGCATGTGTTTCACGGTTACTTCAGCCCGACCATGACGCGCGTCTTTATCCTGCTCGAACGGCTGACCGCCGCCATGAGCGACACCGTGATCACGATGACGGAAAGCCTGCGCCGCGAACTTGCCGAACAGTATCGGATCGCGCGCCGAAGCAAGATCACGGTGCTGCCCTACGGCTTGGATTTAGATGCTTTCGCCAACGCAACGCGCGGCGCGGGTGTGTTCCGACGCCAGCATAACATCGCGCCCGCTGCCCCGCTGATCGGCATCGTCGGGCGTTTGGTTCCGGTGAAAAATCACGAGTTGTTTCTGCAAGCGGCGCGCATCATTCAGCAGCAATTACCGGACGCGCGTTTTGCGCTGGTGGGCGATGGCGAACTGCGCGCCGAACTCGAAGCGCGCGCGGAAGCATTGGGCTTGCGTGAAGTGTGCATCTTCACGGGTTGGGTGAAAGCAGTTGAGGATGTGTATGCCGATCTCGATGTGAACGTAATCAGCAGCGTGAATGAAGGGGCGCCGACATCGGTGATCGAGTCGCTGGTGGCGCGCTGTCCGGTGGTGGGGACGGCGGTCGGCGGCTTACCCGATCTGCTGGATGGCGGCGCGTTGGGCGCGCTCGTGCCATCGGGTGACGCCGACGCGCTGGCGGCGGCGATTATCGCCACTTTGGAAAACCCGCCCGATCCCGAAAACGCGCGCCGCTTACTGCTGCACCGCTTCGGGATCGAGCGCTTAGCGCAAGACTTGGATCAACTGTATCGCGCGCTGCTGAACAAAAAACGCCGATCACGCGCGCATCAGGCATCGAACAACAGGCGATCCACCTGATCATCGGGGATGCCGAATGAGTCGCCCGTGAAGATCGTCTGCGAATGGACGGGATCAGCGTCATTTTCAGCGTTCAAACGGTGATAGCCGTCATCGGAACGCAGTTCCCACGCATCCTGATTATCGGCAAGGTTGGTCGCCAAGATGCGTAACACCTGCCGCTGAATCCGTTCGTCCAAGATTGGGAAAACGACTTCAACACGGTTATACAGGTTACGCCGCATCATGTCGGCGCTGCCTAGATACAACCGTTTATCAGGCGGCGCGTTGTGGAAATAAAACACGCGGCTGTGTTCGAGAAAACGCCCGACAATGCTGATCACGCGGATGTTCTCGCTGACGCCCGCCACGCCGGGGCGCAAACAGCAGATGCCGCGCACGATCAGATCGATTTTCACGCCCGCCTGCGATGCCTCGTATAACTTGCGAATGATTAAATCTTCCTCAAGCTGATTCATCTTGAAGATCAAGCGCGCGGGTTTGCCAGCGCGCGCGGCGGCGATCTCCTCATCGATCAAGCGCACGAGTGACGATAACAAAAATTCCGGCGCGACCAGCAAACGCTCATAGGTCGTGGAGGGCGCGTAACCCGTCAAACGGTTGAACAATCGCGTGGCGTCGTCGGCAAGGTCTTTGTTAGCAGTCAACAAGCCGATGTCGGTATACAGGCGCGCTGTGCTGCTGTTGTAATTGCCCGTGCCGAGATGCAAATAACGGCGCACGCCATCCCCTTCGCGGCGCACCACCAGCGCGATCTTGGCGTGGGTTTTGACGGGCAGTTCTTCCACGCCATACGTGACATGTACACCCTTTTCATCAAGCGCGCGCGCCCATTCGAGATTATTCTCCTCGTCAAAGCGCGCTTTAAGTTCAACCAGCACCGCCACCTGCTTATCGTGATCGCGCGCTTCCATCAACGCCTGCACAATGGGCGAATTGCGTCCCACGCGATACAGCGTCGCTTTGATCGCCAGCACATTCGGGTCACGTGCGGCGGTTTGGAAGAAGGTTTCGACCGGAAGAAAGGAGTCATAAGGATGATGCAGCAGCCAATCGCGCCGCTTGATCGCCTCGAAGATGTTCTCGTCGAGCAAACCTTCCGGCACGCGCGGAATGTACGGCTCATATTTGATTTCTGGTAGATCAAGACCGGAAAGCTGCATCAGGCTGCCGCCGCCCAACGCGCCGTTGACCAGATAGACATCGCGCTCGGAATCGACTTCGAGATAATCGATCAGACGGCGCAGCGTGATCAGCCCGATGTTTTCCGGCACGCTCAAGCGCACGACATGCCCGAAACGGCGTTCGCGCACGCTTTCTTCGATGATCTGGCTGATGTCTTCGTCGCTGTCTTCTTGTTCGTGTTCATAGTCGATGTCGGCGTTACGGGTGACGCGAAAGGGCGCAAAGTCGATGATCTCCATGCCCGGAAACAACAGATCGAGATTCTGCCCCATCACATCTTCGAGCCACAACAGCGTATCGCCGCGCGGGGGAATATCGGCATCCTCGCCGCCATATTTCCGCAGCGCGCTGCTGAGCGAAACCAGACGCGGGATCATATCCGGCACTTTGATGCGCACAAATTCCTGATCGCTCAACGGATGATCGGCGCGCCGCAGCGACACGGCGAGATTCAAACTCAAATTGGAGATGAACGGGAATGGGCGCGCGTGATCGACCGCCAGCGGCGTCAGCACGGGGAACACTTCTTCGGTGAAGTAGGTGCGTAAAGCAGCGCGCTGCGCATCGGAGAGGGCGCGCACTTCCGTGATCATCACATCATAATTGGCAAGCTGTCCCAGCAGATCACGCATGATCTCGCGCTGGTGGCGCATAAATTCCAGCACGCGCACGCGAATTTCTTGGAGCAGCGCGGGATAGGGAATCGCGTCGGGGCGGTTGCTGGCATATAAGCCTAACTTGAGCTTGTTATGCACCGTGGCAACGCGCACCATGAAAAATTCGTCGGTGTTGCTGCTCACAATCGCCAGAAATTTAAGACGCTCCAACAGCGGGATGCTTTCATCAAGCGTTTGCGCCAGCACGCGGCGGTTGAAGTCGATCCAGCTTAACTCACGATTGATGTAATTATCCGGCGTCAGTTCGGGTGCAGAACGCTGCATGATCATCCCGTTTCTGTGTGTTTGGGTGGGTGTATGGTTTCGATGATACACCATTTTCGCGCCGTGAGGGGAAAAATCGCTTGATACGCTTGTAGGGGCGACGCACATGTCGCCCCTACACAATTCGAAGCACGAATACAGGTGCGCGCTATTTCTTGCGCGGCTCGACCACACGGATATGCAGCTCTTCCAGCTGTTTGGGTTCAGCGGTGGAAGGCGCACCCGCCATAATGTCTGCGCCCTGCTGCGTTTTCGGGAACGCGATCACCTCACGGATGTTCGGTTCGCCCGCCAGCACCATGACCAAGCGGTCAATGCCCGACGCCAACCCTCCATGCGGCGGCGCGCCATACTCGAATGCTTCGAGCATATGCCCGAATTGTTCGCGCGCGTGTTCAAACGTCTGCCCGATCAGCGGGAAAATCTTCTCTTGAATCGCGCGGTCATGAATACGGATGCTGCCGCCCGCCACTTCATAGCCGTTGCAAACAAGGTCATATTGCGAGCCGCGCGCTTTACCCGGATCGGTGTCGAGCAGAGGCAGGTCTTCCGGCACGGGCATGGTAAACATATGCTGCGACGGATCCCAGCGCTGTTCGTCCTCATTCCAGTAGAACATTGGGAAGTCGATCACCCATGCGAACGCGAGCTTTTCGGGATCGATCAAGCCGAGCGCCCCGGCGATGTGGCGGCGCAGACCATCGATCACGCTGTAGACGATCTCGCGCTCATCCGACGAGAACAACAGCAGATCGCCCGCTTGCGCGTCGGTCAAGGCGAACAATTCTGTGAATTGTTCCGGCGTGAAATATTTACTCAGGGGACCCTTGACTTCGCCGCCCGCTTCCGTCGGCACGACCAGATACGCCAAGCCCTTCGCGCCCGCCTGCTTGGCGATGTCCTCAAGTTCCGCCGCGACTTTGCGTAACGCCGTCCCGCTGACCGCGCCCATTCCCGGCGCGCGCAGAACCTTCACGGGTTTGCCCGCCGCCACGTTATCCGCGAACACGCTGAAACTGCTGCGCGCGGCGAGTTCGCTCACATCGACCGCCGCCAAGTCATAGCGCAGGTCGGGTTTATCCGAGCCGTACTTTTCCATAGCTTCGGTGTAAGTCAAGCGCGGGAATGGCACGAACAGCGGCTCTTTGCCCGCCACTTCCCGCGCGATAGAAAGCATCAAACCTTCGATCAGGTCGATGATGTCCTCACGATTCACGAACGACATTTCAAGGTCAAGCTGCGTGAATTCCGGCTGACGATCGCCGCGCAAGTCCTCATCGCGGAAGCAGCGCGCAATCTGGAAATAACGCTCATAACCCGCCACCATCAACAGATGTTTCAACTGCTGCGGGCTTTGCGGCAGCGCGTAGAACGTGCCGGGATTCATGCGGCTTGGCACGAGAAAATCGCGCGCGCCTTCGGGCGTGGTCTTGAATAAAATCGGCGTTTCGATTTCGATAAAACCGCGATCATCCAGATAATCGCGGATATATTTCACCACTTTATGCCGCAGCACCATGTTTTCCTGCACCGACGGACGGCGCAGATACAGATAGCGATAACGCATCCGTGCTTCTTCATCGACGTGTTCATCGCGGTTGATCAAAAATGGCGGCGTTTTCGCGCTATTGAGGATCACGATTTCGGTGGGGATGATCTCGATCTCGCCCGTGGCTAGTTCCGGATTGATGCTTTCGGCAGGACGCAGCGCCACCGTGCCACTGATCTGCACGACGTATTCATTCCGCAGGCTGTCAGCGATTTTGTGCGCGTCGGGCTGCCCTTCTTGATCGATGCGAATCTGCGTGATGCCCCAGCGGTCGCGCAGGTCGAAAAAGATGATGCCGCTGTGGTCACGGCGGCGATGCACCCATCCGGCTAACGTGACCGGCTGCCCGGCGTGTGCTGCGCGCAGTTCGCCGCAATTTTGCGATTTCAACATGATGCTTGATGCTCCCTGCGTGTGGAATTTCTCACAAAGCGATGTGTCAAAGCATAGCACGGGGGGGATAAGAAATAAAGTAGGGGCTTGCATGGCAAAATTAGGAGAGGCGACGGTCGCCCCTCCATCAAGATTGATACGCGCTTTTTGCTTACACCGTGTGCAGATACCCGCCCGCGAGTTGACGATCCACCCAACGCGCGATGATCGGATAGCGGTAATCGCGTCCGTTATAGGTTTCTATAGCGGCATACGTGCCGAAAAACGCCATGATCAGCGGCATCAGCGCCACCACACCGAACAAGACGATCCCCACCAGCGCCCACAGCGGCACCAGAATAAAGCCGATCAGCACGATCACCAGAACCGCCGCGATCACCATGCCGATTGTCCACACGATCCCGCCGACGATCAGCAGCGCCAGCGCACCCACCGTGCCGATCAGTTGCAGCACAAAGGCTTGCAGCGCGTGGAAAGCGATGTAATCCGACTTGCGCCGAAAGACGAAATAGATCGCCAGCGGCACGAAAATCGTGATCGGCAGCAGCGTGCCGGCGCTGAACAAGCCCGCCAGCAAACTTAACCATGCGCTGGCGTGCGCGACGGCTGCCCACAGACGATCATCGTCGCTCACGCGCAAGGTGCTGTAGCTGCGCGGTGTGTCGCGTTGTTTACGCTGATCGACGCGCGGCAGATCATCCAGCGGGGCTTGTTCGCCATAATAACGGGTCTGATATTCACGCACGACCTGTTCCGGGTCGGGTGGGGACACTGCCTCATCACCATTGACGGATGCGTCAGCCGATGACAAGCGCGACACACGCGCCTCATCATCATGCGGGCGAATATTTTCATTTGACATAGAAGCGACCTCATTCAACATGGCGTTGGCATCGAGTTAACGAATTCATCATGTGCAAGTATACGCACAGGCACGCTGATATGTTGCATGAAGCTTGTTCACACAGGGGAATCAAAAGCCGGGGGAAGGCTGCCCCCGGCGAGTGAAGCGTCGTTATGGGTGATCGAGTTTAACGCGCAGCCGCTTCAACGCACTTCGCGCCCGTGCTGCCGATGATTGCGCCGTGGCGCACGCCAGCCGGAATTTCAATTCGATCCCCGGCGCGCAGCTTCACGCGCTCGTTGCTATCGGGCAGTGTGACCTCAAGCACGCCTTGCACCACGTACATGATTTTCTTGTAGCCATGACAACGCACCGCATATCGATAGTTGGGTGTGTTTTCCCACACATACGGGCGCAGCGTTTCTTTTTGCATCTGCCGCGTGATTAGCGACAGCGTCGGGTGCTGTCCGCCGCTCCAACGAATGATGCGGACGACATTGTGTTCAGTCGCCATCGATTAAAACCTCACATGAACTTGTAAACGGCGGGCATTTTAACGCACATGCAAACGTTTTTCCAAGACCCAACATGGTTCATGGACATGATGCACGCGTTGTTCGTGATCAGTGTAACTCCATTTACCGTGATCTTCCGCAAAGACGCGATAGCCTAAACGCTCGTATAATCGGCGCGCGCGTGGGTTATTTTTCGCGGCGGCGATGGCGGCAAGCTGGCAGCCAAAATCACGCGCGAGCTGTTCACCCTCATGGAGCAAATGCGTGCCGATGCCCTGCCCTTGAAACATTTCCATCACGCGCAGCGCGTAGAAATAAGCGCGGCGCGCGTTCGGCGGGTCGTCCGCGCTGCCCAACTGCGCGAACACCTGCCCAATCGGGAAATTGTTGCAAGCGGCAACCAGCATCAAGCGGCGACGCTGCAACATCTCGCGGAAGGTGCGCCGATAGACCGCGCGAAAATGCGTGTACTGCCCGTACCATTCCAGTTTGGGCAGATCGTCATAGGTGGCGAGCCGAATCTCGATGGGCAGGTTGAGCGTGATCGTCGGTTTATGCGCGTCCGTCATCGCAAAAGCCTTCATGCAGCAGCCGATCCAACAGCGCGATCTCGTCGGCGTCGGTGGTAACGTCGCCATCCACACGCGCCGCGCGCAAACGGGTGATCAGCCGCCCGTAACAGGGACCCGGTTTGAGTCTGCGTGCTTTAAGCGCCGCGCCATCCGTGATCGGGCGGATGGAGCGCCAGCGTTGAGCATACAAGGTGAGAGATGTGCGCGGCATGTCGTCGTTCAGCGTGATCCACAAGGCGGCGCGTGCCAGATCATCCAGCGGGTCTAAGCGCGCGCTGATCGCGCTCGGCTTCGCTTCAGGATCGCGCAGCACAGCGGCATGATCCAGCAGTTCCGCCGCCGCTAACAACGAGTCCGCGTGCGACTTGGGCAGCAGCAAGCGCTCACTCAACGCGGGTAAATCCGCAAGCGGCACGCGGATCAGCAGTAGCAGCCACGTGAGCGCGGTCGCGTCAACATCCGCCGCCCAATCCGGCGCGGGCGTGGACACGCGGCGCGTGATGTCGTCATCGATCACGAACGCCGGATGAATGGCACGCAGTATGCCGCGTCGTTCCAATTCGAGAAACGCGCCCGCCGGATCAGGCTCGTCAAGCAGCAGCGTGAGTTCATTCCGCACACGCTCGCCGGTGATGCGGCGCAGCATGGGCAGCGCGGTGGCGATCAGTTCGTTGGTGCGCGGCTCAATCGTGAAATTCAGACGCCGCGCAAAGCGCACCGCGCGTAAGATGCGCGTGGGATCATCGACAAAGCTCAAGCTGTGCAACACGCGGATGATGCCCGCGCGCAGATCGGGCAAGCCGTTGAACGCATCCAGCACGCGCCCGAACACCGGATAAAGTTGGATCGCCAGCGTATTGATCGTGAAGTCGCGCCGCGCCAAGTCGCGCTTGATCGACGCATCATAGACGGTGGGCAGCGCGGTCGGCTGCTCGTAGAACTCGCTGCGTGCCGTCGCAAAATCAATGTGATCGGGTAGCGCCGCGCCGTCGATGCCGTCGATGCGCGCCTCCGCCAACAGCCATTTCGCCGTGCCAAACGGACGATAACTATGCACATCGCCACCAAAGCGCGCGGACAGCTTTTCGGCAAAGGCGATGGCGC
>JBGSRB010000138.1:0-3884 GCA_041737735.1 Anaerolineae bacterium
CGCGCCAGCACGAAGAAGATGAATGAGGCGAACATGGTCGCAAAGGTAAACGAAAAGAGATTGTAAACGAGACTGTATTCAGCAATCGACAACTCAGGCATGATCTGTCACTCCAAATGTGCGTTGTGCCTTCACAACGAAAAGTAAAATAAAATTGATAACTTTCTGAAGTTCCATAAACTTCTGAACGTTTCAAACAATAAAGTGACTCCGACAGATAAGCGCTGAATTGTCATTCGCTAAACGCGGGATGAGAGCTTGTCAAGCACCCAGTTTTAGGGGGGATTGCGCGCCGCTCTACACGGATCACTCCAAGCCGAAATACGCCTCAAGCACCTGACGCGCGATCGGCGCGGCGACTTCCGAGCCTTGTCCGGCGGTTTCGACCAGCGTCACCACGACAATCTGCGGATTTTCACGCGGGGCATACGCCGCGAACCACGCATGAGGCGGTGTGCCGGGCGCGCCCGTTTGCGCCGTTCCGGTTTTGCCGCACACGCCCAACGTCAGCAAGCGCGAATTGCGGAACACAAAATCCGCCGTGCCGCCGTCAATCGTGACCGCGCACATGCCCCCGCGAATCGTGTTCAGCACGCCCGGCGCGAGATCGACCGGCACGCCGTTTTCAATCGGAACGTCGCGCAGCGCATCACCCACCAAGCCAACTTGCCCGACCACATGCGGCGTGGGCAGCGTGCCGTCATTGGCGATGGCGGCATACCAGCGCGCGACTTGCAGCGGCGTCACTTGTAGATAGCCCTGTCCAATCGACAGATTGACCGCCTCGCTAAAGCGCCAGCCTTCGCCATGTGTGCGCCGCAGCCAATCGGGATCGGGAACGACTCCGGTCGCCTCAACCAGATCAGTGATGCCCGAAGACCCGCCGAAACCGAAGCGCCGCACATAGTTGGGCAGCAAAAACGGATCGCGCTGATCGAGCCAATAGCCGACCTCGTAATAGTACGGGTTGCACGACTGCGTGATCGACTGTGCCAGCGTCAGCCGTCCATGCCCCTGATTCCAGTCGTAACGGGTGATGTCGCGGTTCCAGATGCCCGTACACGTATACGACTCGGTCAGCGTATACACGCCGCTGTCGGCAACCGCCGCGGCGCTCAGGGTTTTCATGGTCGAACCAATGGCATATACGCCTTGCAGCGGGCGATGCACTTCCGGTCGCATGGGATCGGCTTGATAGGCTTCCAGCAGTTCGGAAGCGGCGCTGCGCCCCATGATCGGGTAAGCGGTGTAAGCGTTGTTGTCAATCTGCGGATACGTGACCAGCGCCAGCAGCGCGCCCGTGTTCGCGTCCATGACCACGACGGCCGCCCCTTCGGAACGCGCGCCCCAACTGTCGGCGGCAAACGCGAAGTTATCCGCGACGATTTCCTGCACGCGCGCTTGAAAATCCGCGTCGATGGTCAGCCACAGCGATTCACCCGCGCGCGCATCCGCCCGCACCAATTCGCGCAGTTCCACGCCCGCGGGTGTGACCAGCGTCAGGCGCGCGCCGGGCGTGCCGCGCAAAATCTCATCCCATGAGCTTTCGACACCTGTGCGCCCGACGATCACGGCTTGGTTGAAGCCTGCCGCTTCCAACGCGGGAATCTCTTCCTCCGACGGAAAGCCCACATAACCCAACACATGCGGCGCGATCGGCGTATCATCGCCCTCATGATAGCGGCGCGCGGGCAGCGCTGTGAACCGCGCCGCGCACGCTGATTCTAAAATCTCGCCATATTCCGTGTAAGCGTCGGGCATGATCACGCCGAGATCGAGCAGCCAATCCGCCGGACGCTGATCGATCTGCGCGCGCATGAACGTTTCTTCGCGTTCGAGCGCGCCCGCCAGCGCGGTGATGCAGGCGGCGTCATCGGGCATTCGCTGGCGAATCACTTCGATGCGCACGACACGCCCATTTTGATCCGCCAACACGCGCCCGTTGCGATCATAGATGTTGGCGCGATTCGGGATCGTGCTGCTGAAGCGCAAGCGCGCGCCTGTTTCCATCTCGCGGAACACGTCGCGCGCCGTCCACGCGATGCGCCACGCATTCGCCGCGCTATCGACCGTGATCGTCAGGTCGCGCGCGCTATCGGTGAACGTTCCGAGTAGGCGCGTGTCGAACGCGGCGTCATAAGTCAGCGTGGCGACAGCATCGCGCATGCGCAAAATCGTGATCGGCGTCAGCGTCACCCGTTCCAGCCCCATCGTGGCGGCGGCGTCCTCATACAACGCGCGGAAGTCGTCAAACGGGTTGGCTTCACGACTGGCGAAGCTCAACTGACGATACATCGTCTCGTAATCGCCTGCCGCCCACGCGACCAGAAAATCACGCGCGACGCGCTCGGCGTCTTCCAGTTGATAGGACGATGGCAGCACGGCAAGGGTGGGCAAAGGTGGCGGCGCGCTGCGCTGCGGACTGCAACCGACGACGAACACCAGCAGCAGGGCGATCACGAACCAACGACGCGGCATACAGGCTTCTCGATCCGATCAATGAACATTCGCAGGGCATTATAGCACCGCTTGACCGCTTGCGCGTCGTGCGTGGAGTCAGCTTTACACCCGCGCGATAACTCATTATGCTCATTGCAACGCTTGCGAGTTAACGAAAGGTCGTTGGCACATGGATGCACAGGAAAACAGCGGTTGCAGCGCGTTCGTTCTGTTCTTTCTGGCGCTATTTGGATGGATGGGCGTGGTTGTTACGCCCGTGACCGATCAAGTACTCCCGAATGACGGCGACTCCCCGCCGCCCGTGATCATGATCACCCTAGCGCTGTGGGCGGAAAACGTCACCGCTGAGCAGATGAACGCCGTTACTGCCACTCTCAACCAGCGGTTGACCCTGCTGTATCAGTCAGGGCTGCTGGATCACTTTGTCTTGGACTGGCACAGCAACACGCAAGGGGCGACGATCTCAATTCGCGTGTCGCAGACCTACGAGATTGATCCTGAGCTTATGCAACTGCTAACGCGGGCAGGCGTGTTCGCGCTGCTCGATGTCAGCGCCGCGCCTGATCCCAACGCGCTGATCGACACCACGATCACCGACTATCCCCTCGTGCTGACGCATGAGGATGTGATCGGCGCGACCCTCGTGCGCCCAGATCAGGGCGGCTTCTCGGTGCAGATCGATCTGACGGCTGACGGCGCGGCGCGCATGGCGGCGTTCACGGAGGCAAATATTGGCGCGACGCTGGCGCTGACCCTCGATGGCATGGTGTTAAGCACGCCGATTGTGCAGAGTCGCATCGACACGCCGATCCTGTTCACGGGCATTTTCACCGAAAGCGAAGCGAGCTTGCTCACCGCGTTGATCGGCAGCCCGCCGCTGCCGTTCGATTTGTTCATTGCAAGTTATGATGCCGACGTAACACCTTAACGCTGACGCGCAGCGCTCGGAAAGTGCGTCATCAGGGGTGATGCAGCAACATCGCCCCTCAAATTCACGCTGACAGCGCGATCTCCGGCGATTTCACAACTTTTTCAGTTCTCGTCAAGGAAAGCGGCTGTACGATAAGGGCATCGTTTCGAAATCCAAACTTTTTGAGGAAACTGCCATGCAAACCATGCACACTCAGCTCGCAGGATTGGTCAATAAGACGGCTGTGCAAACATGGTTGATGCAGTTGCGTCAGCAGTTGGATGCTGCGTCGTGCGCCGACCTGCCCGCCGTCGTGATCGTCGATCTGACAAGCGCCGCCATGATCGAAAGCGCCGCCCGCCTGACGCTGGCAGATGCCACCCATTGTCAGCGTGTGCGCGCGCTGATCTACGTGGTGAACAACGCGCGCATGGCGCAAACCGCGCGCACGATCATGTGGTTGGGCGCGGCGCATCGGGCGTTGGTGGCTGACAACGCGCCCGCCGCCGAACGC
>JBGSRB010000155.1:0-5092 GCA_041737735.1 Anaerolineae bacterium
GATCGCCGCGCACATGGACGAGATCGGCGTGATGCCGATGTACATCGAGCCGAACAGCGGGTATCTGCGTTTTAGCGGCATCGGCGGGATTGTTTACACCGCGCTGTTAGGCGCGCGCGTGCGCTTTGAAGATGGCACGACGGGCGTGATCGGCGGTCATGATTATTTTGGCGAAGGACGCACCACCGCCAGCGGCTTCGATAACTTCTTCATCGACGTGAGCGATGGCGTGAACGGCAACGCCGCCCACATTACGCCGGGCATGCCCGCGATCTTCTGGCGCAACTTCGAGGAACGCGGCACGCGCTGGATCGCCAAGTCAATGGATGATCGCATCGGCTGTGTGGTCGCCATCGAAGCCATGCGCCGTCTGAACAAGCAAACCGCCAATGAAATCTATTTCGTGTTCACCGTGCAGGAAGAAACTGGCTTGGCGGGCGCGCGCACGTCGGCGTTCGGCATTGAACCCGATCTCGCTATCGCCGTTGACGTGACTTCGACGGGTGACATGATCAAAAACGAGAAGATGAGCGTCAAATTGGGTGAAGGCGCGGCGATCAAGCTGCTGGATTCCCATCATGTTGTGCCGCCCGCCATCCGCGATTGGATGATCGCGCGTGCAGAAGCCGACGGCATCCCCTATCAGCGCGAACTGCTCAAACTGGGCAGCACCGACGCCGCCATCATTCAGATTTCGCGCGCGGGCGTTCCCAGCGGCACGATCTCGATCCCGTGTCGCTATGTGCATACCACCAGCGAAACCGTCGATCAGCGTGATGTTGAAGCGTGCATCGCGCTGCTCACGGGGCTAGTCGCTCACGCGGTCGAACTGCCCGCGCTGGCGCTTTAGGGTTATACAAAACTCTAACCATAGATTATGGACTAAAGGGACAACCTAATGTGTTGTCCCTTTAGCTTTACGTTTGGGTTCATAAATAATTCATGGTTTCGCTCATAATTGCGCTTCTAGCCACTTTTCTTGACAAAAGTTAGAAAACGCTGACTTGTGCAATAAAGCACACTGTGTTTCACTTGTGAAGTTAAAATGTTGTCACACGGATATATCCATCATGGTGAACGATCGCCCTTCTCTGCAAGACTTAGAACTGCTGGCGCAAATCTCGCAGATGCTGACGCTGCGCGATCAAGACCGCGTGTTAGAGCGCGTGATCGAATTAATGGCGAACAGCGTCGGCGCGCAGCACGTCAGCCTTTTGATTCACCCGGATCACATGACCGAGTGGCAGCAGGTGTTCGTGCGCAACCTTGCCAGCCCGCGTGAACGCGAACTGGGACAAGCCGGACGCTTACATTTCGCCCGCCGTGTGCTGGATCAAGGCTTAGCGGGATGGGTATTCAGACAGCGACAGGGCGCGATCATCCTGGACACGAAAGAAGATGATCGGTGGGTTGAATTTGCCGATGGCACATCACAGGCGCGTTCGGCGTTGTGCGTGCCGTTCGTGTTCAACGATGAAGTGCTGGCGGTCTTAACGCTGCTGCACAACGAACCCTACTATTTCAATGAATATCACCTGCGCATGACGAGCATCGTCGCCAACCAAGCGACGGTGACCGTGCGTAACGCGCAGTTATTCACCAAGATGCGCCAACAGCAGCAGCAGCTTGAAGCCGTGCTGCACGCCGCGCCCGATCCGCTGTTGGTGATCAACGATGGCGTGATGGTGCTGCTCAATCATGCCGCCACGCAGTTACTCGGCAGCGTGACGGGTGAAAACGGCACATTGTTCTTGCACCAGCCCATCGCGCAGATCGCGGGCGATGACCTGCTGTTCGCGCGCATCAGCGAGATCGTGCGCGGCGAACCGCAAAGCGGGCAAACATGGTCGTTTGAGGTGCGCTCGGAAGTGCTGCGCCGCGATTATCTCGTGACGGTCACGGGGTGGGAACACCCGGTCGATGATAACGCGGGTTATGTGGTGATCATGCGCGAGATCACGCAGATGCGCGACCTCAACCGCTTCAAAGATGAAATGCTGCGGATCGCGTCACACGATTTGCGCAGTCCGTTGGCGCTGATTGTCGGCTATTGCAGCCTGATCGAACTGGACACGCCCGAAGAGTCCCCGGTGCGCGATTATCTCGACGCGATTATGCGCTCGACCGAACGCATGAACGGCTTGCTCGAATATCTGCTGCATGTCGAGCAGATCAAAAATTCGCCGCTGGAACTGCACGAAGACGCCGACTTTCTCGATCTGGTCGAAGCGGCGATCCGCAATACCACGCCGACCGCCGTCAATAAAGCGCAAATCCTCGAAACCGATATCGCGCTGGATGACCGTCCGCACACCGCCATGAACACGGTCTTGATCCGCGAAGCGATGGAGAACCTGATCGGCAACGCGATCAAATATACGCCGGAAGGCGGGCGCGTGCGTGTGAGCGCGTTTCAACAAGGCGATTATCTCGCGTTTTCCGTGGAAGATAACGGCATCGGCATCCCTAAAGAACATCTGCCGCTGGTGTTCGAGTCGTTTTACCGCGTGAAGCACGAAAGCACCGATCAGATCGAAGGGCGCGGTTTGGGCTTGAACTTGGTCAAAACCGTGATCGAGCGCCACAACGGTGAGGTGTGGGTCGAAAGCGAGTTCGGCGTGGGCAGTCGCTTTGGCTTCTGGATTCCGCTGATTTAAGCGCCTAGCAAACGCGCGGTGAGATGTTCGAGAAAAGCGTTTAAGTCGCGCCAGTGCAGCGCCACCTCCAAGTGACACGCGCCATCGTCCGCGCGGACGGTCATGCCGTCGTCGGTGATGTGCAGGCGCATTAGCTCCACCATGACATGATCGCGGCTGTAGGCGAGATAGACCGCGACGGTATCGAACAGGATCGACGAGCGCCACGCCACAAAATCCACTTCGACCCACGGCACCAGCGCCGCCCAGACGCGATAATTCTCGATGAGCGCTTGCAGCAGCGGATCGTGCGCGGTGGCGATCTGCTGATACAACGCGCCGCTGAGGATCGCCTGCCCGCAGGTATCCAGCGGCGTGATGATCGCGTCGTGCCACGGCGCAGCTAAAACCACGCGCGCCGCAGCGACCGCTTCGCGCACATTGGTTTCGGCAACAGGCGGGCTGTCGTCGTCATAACCGCGATCTACACTGCCAAACATGCCCACAAAGCGACATTTCGCGGCGAGATCGGGCGCACGGCGGATCGCTTCCGCCAAACTGGGCGCGGGACTAATGCTGATCACCGTCACCATGTCGGGCGACTGCCGCACCAAGTCGATGAAGGCTTGCACGCCATCCTCGTAAATCGTGCCAGCATAGGTTTCGAGCGCGTAATCTTCCATCCATGCCGCTTGCAATTCATTGGCAGGCTCACCGCGCAAGCCGATGGCAATTGGCACGTCGGTGCGTTCAGCGATAGTCAGCAGTTTCGCCGTAAGTTTAGCGCGGTACACGGTATCGGCGGTGTCGGTGAACACGAGTTGCAAATCGAGTTCTGGACAGCGCAGCAGCATGACCAGCGCCCACGTATCGTCAACATCGCTGCCAATGTCGGTATGCAAAATAACAGGAATGGGCATGAGCGCGATCTCCGCAGGGGACAGGGTTAAGGGTTACGCCTAATTATACTCGTCCTGCGCGCCGCCGTAATACACATCTTGCAGGATCGACTCCATCTCATCTTCCATCGACGGACGCTCACTCGCGCCCGCCAACAGTGGGTCTTTGACCGCGCGATCCGCCACGACTTTGCCATCGCGCAGCATGATCACACGGTTGGTGTGGCGCGCGATCCATGAGTCGTGGGTGACGAACACAATCGTGATGCCCTGATCGCGGTTAAGCGTCTGGAAAATCTGCATGACTTCCGTGCCGCTGCGCGAGTCGAGATTACCCGTGGGTTCGTCAGCCAGAATCATCGCCGGATTATTGACCAGCGCGCGCGCAATCGCCACGCGCTGCTGCTGTCCGCCGGAAAGCTCGCTCGGCAGATGATCGAGCCGCTGACCTAACCCGACCGATTCCAACGCGGCTTGCGCGCGGCGCTGACGATTGCCCTCGCCCGCGTAGATCAGGGGCAGTTCGACCTGACGCAGCGCCGTCGTCCGTTTGAGCAAGTTGAAACTCTGAAACACAAAGCCGATCTTTTTGTTGCGAACGCGCGCGAGATCGGCTTCGCTTAAGCGGCTGACGTTGACGCCATCGAGCAGATATTCGCCGCCCGTCGGTTGATCGAGCGCGCCGAGAATGTTCATCAAGGTGGATTTGCCCGACCCCGAAGGACCCATGATCGACACGAATTCGCCTTCGTAGATCGTCAGGTTCGCGCCTTGCAGCGCGCGCACCTCAATATCGCCCATCGTGTACACTTTCATCACGTCGCGCACGTCGATCACGACTTTGCGCCCGTTCTCATCGACAGCGGGCTTGGCTTCTTTGCGCTTCAGCAGGTTGAACATTTAGCCCCCAATTGGGTCGAAGGTGGCGCGGCGCAGCAGCACCACGCGCTGATCGACGTCAAGCCCGCTGACGATCTGGCTTTCAATTTGATTACGTAAGCCCAGCGTGACCTCAACCTGCTCAAAGCGTCCGTTGGCATTGACGATGGTCACGAACGCCGCGCCGGTCGCGCGGTCGATGCGGATAAAGCGATTGGGCAGCACCAGCACATCACTGATCTCAGTCGTGATGATGGTCGCGGTCGCGCTCATGCCGATGCGGATCGGCGCGTCGGTCGCGTCGAGCATCACACGCACGGGATACGTCACGAGATTACCCGCGCGCACGGGCGTTAAGGCGATGCGCTCGATTCGTCCGGTGATCGGTGTGTCGGGCAGCGCGTCAAAGCGGAACTCGACCAACTGACCGGGTTCCAAGTTCACCACGTCAGTTTCATCGATAGCAAGTTCGACCAGCAGCGCCGATTGATCGACCAGCACGGCGGGCGCTTGCTGCTGCGGTGGCGGTTCGCCTGCGGTCAGATTGATCTGCGCGATCACGCCATCAAAGGGCGCGATCAATTCGGCGCGGGCGCGCGCGGCTTGCGCTTGTTCCAACGCTAACTGCGCCTGTGCGATGCCCGCTTCCGCCCGCTGGATCGTGAATTCGTCCGCGCC
>JBGSRB010000156.1:0-2986 GCA_041737735.1 Anaerolineae bacterium
GGCGGCGCACAGGGGATCGGGCGGGCGTTCGCGCACGCCTTAGCCGAAGCGGGCGCCGATGTAGCGATCATCGATCTGTCGCTGGAAAACGCCGAAACCGTCGCCCACGAACTGACGCAAAAGGGTGTGCGCGCGGTCGCCATCCGCGCCGATGTGACCAAGCCCGATGAAGTCGCCGCCGCCGTCGCTACCGTCGTTAAAACACTCGGCGGCTTGACCATCGGCGTGAATAACGCGGGCATCGGTCAATGGGTCGATTCCGAAACCATGAGCGAACACGACTGGGATCGCATGATCGACATCAACCTGAAGGGTGTGTTTCTGTGCGCGCAAGCTGAAGGGCGCGTCATGCTGCCCAATGGCTACGGCAAGATCATCCACACCGCGTCGATGAGTGGAACAATCGCCAACACGCCGCAGAATCAATCGTCGTACAATGCCAGCAAAGCCGGCGTGATCCACCTGACGCGCAGCTTAGCGGCAGAATGGGCGCCGCGCGGTGTGCGCGTCAACAGCATCAGCCCCGGTTACACGCGCACGCAGTTGGTCGGTGATCTGCTGGAGACGCCAGCGGGTCAGCAGATGATGCCCATCTGGATGGGCATGACACCGATGGCGAGAATGGCGGAAGTCACCGATTTACAGGGCGCGGTCGTCTTTCTGGCGTCGGAAGCATCCGACTTCATGACGGGCGCGGATATGATCATCGATGGCGGCTACTGCTGTTGGTAGACAGCAGGCGTGCCGCCTCAATTCGCGCTGATTTGCGGATCGCCTGAGGGGATCACCCGTTCGGGTTGGGCGTGTCAACCCCTCAGCTGTGGCGATATCCCAAATTTTTGCACAGTTTTAACGATCTATTCATCCCTTTCAAGCATTGTTTGAACGATCAACGCCGCTTGGGATATGTTATAATTCAAAGTGCATCATTACATCAGGTCATCGTCCACACGTTCGTAAGCGCTGACGATCATGCACACGTTAGCGATGGAGGAAATCACTGTGCCTAACAAGATGGAGCGCTTTACCCAACGAGCGCGGCGCGTTCTCAGCTTGGCGCAGGAAGAAGCCGAGCGGATGCAGCACAACTACATCGGCACCGAGCATCTTCTGCTGGGCTTGATCCGCGAAGAAGGTGGCGTTGCCGGGCGCGTTCTGCGTGAGTTGGGTCTGGATCAGCGCCGCGTTGAAGATATGGTCGAACGGCTGACGCGGGCGTCAGTTCGCACCACGACCACCCAACCCGAACTTTCACCCGGCACGAAGCGCGTGCTGGAGTTAGCGGTCGATGAAGCCCGCCGCATGGGGCATCATTACATTGGCACCGAGCATCTGCTGCTTGGTCTGGTGCGGTTGACTGAAGGCGTGGCGATCGACATTCTGAAGCGTCTGGGCGTCAGCCCGGAAGAGGTGCGTCGGCAAACGCGCCGTGTGTTACAGGAGAGTCCTGTGCAAAATCCGCAGCAGCCGAACCCGGAAGAACGTCCCAGCAGCAACCGCCCTGCTCAAAAGGGCAAAACGCCGCTGGTCGATCAATTGGCGACTGACCTCACCGCTGCCGCCGCCGAAGGCAAACTCGACCCCGTCGTGGGGCGCGAGACTGAAATCGAGCGCGTGATTCAGGTGTTGAGCCGCCGCCGCAAGAATAACCCCGCGCTGATCGGTGAGCCGGGCGTGGGCAAGACCGCTATTGTCGAAGGACTGGCGCAGCGTATCGTCAACGGCGAAGCGCCCAAGCCGCTGCTGAATAAGCGCGTGCTGCAACTGGACGTGGGTTCGCTGGTGGCAGGCACGATGTATCGCGGTCAATTCGAGGAACGCCTCAAGCGAGTGATCGAAGAACTCAAGTCGAGCGACAGCATCTTGTTTATTGACGAAGTGCATATGCTGGTGGGTGCAGGCAGCGCGGGCAGTAGTGTCGATGCCGCCAACATCCTCAAGCCAGCGCTGGCACGCGGCGAACTTCAGTGCATCGGCGCGACCACGCTGGACGAGTATCGCAAGCACATCGAAAGTGATGCCGCGCTCGAACGTCGTTTCCAGCCGATCATCGTCAACGAGCCGACGATTGAAGAAACCATCGAAATTCTGCAAGGCATCAAGGGTCCCTATCAGGATCATCACAATGTCGAGATCACGGATGAAGCCATCGTCGCAGCGTCGAACCTGAGCGCCCGCTTTGTGCCGGATCGCTTCCTGCCCGACAAAGCCATCGACCTGATCGACGAAGCCAGCGCCCGCTTACGCATGTACAAGAGTCCGGAAGCTGCGCAGGTGCGCCGCGCCGAACAGGATTTGCTGCGCGTCGATGACGACATCAAGTTGCTGGAAGAAGAAGGCGAGTTTGGCGACGAGATCGAGCGCCTGCGCGCTCAGCGTGAAAGCCTGACGCAGACGCTTTCGACCTTCAAGACCAATTGGAATGAAGAAACCAGCCAACCGCGTTTAGGCGCGGAAGACATCGCGGAAGTGATTGCGATGTGGACGGGCATCCCAACTATGCGGATCGCGGGCGAAGAAAGCGAACGCCTGATCCACATGGAAGAGTCGCTGCACAAGCGGATCGTCGGGCAGCAAGAAGCCATCGACGCGATCAGCAAAGCGGTGCGCCGCGCGCGCGCTGGTTTGAAAGACCCGCGCCGTCCGATTGGCTCGTTCATGTTCCTGGGACCCACGGGCGTCGGCAAGTCGGAACTGACCAAAGCGCTGGCGGAATTCATGTTCGGCAGTGAAGACGCGCTGGTGCAGCTCGACATGAGCGAATTCATGGAACGGCACAGCGTAGCGCGGCTGGTCGGTGCGCCTCCCGGATACGTCGGTTATGAGGATGCGGGTCAACTGACGGAAGCGATCCGCCGCCGTCCGTACAGCATTGTCGTGTTCGACGAGATCGAAAAGGCGCATCCCGAAGCCTTCAATATGCTGCTGCAAATCATGGAAGAAGGCACGCTGACGGATGCACGCGGTCGCCGCGTCGATTTCCGCA
>JBGSRB010000178.1:0-2466 GCA_041737735.1 Anaerolineae bacterium
GGGGCGCACAGGTTGCCATCGTTGATATTGACCCCGAAGCCGCCGAACAGGTCAGCGCCGCGATCCGTGCGAACGGGGGTAGCGCGCACACGTTCGTCTGCGATGTGGCGATCCCCGCGCGCGTCGAAGCGCTGGTCGCGGATGTGGTCGCGCACTGGGGCAAACTTGATGTGCTGGTCAATAACGCGGGCATTTGTCCGCGCATTCCGGTTGAGGACATGACCGAAGACTGGTTCGACCGCATCATCAACATCAACCTGAAGTCGGTGTTTTTCCTCACGCGCGCGGCGGCGGAAGCCATGAAGATCAACGGCTTCGGGCGCGTCGTCAATGTGAGTTCGACGGGTGGGCGCATTGGCGGTGTGCATAATGCGACGGTCTACAGCGCCAGCAAAGGCGGCATTCTGGCGATGACTAAATCGCTGGCGCGCCATTATGCTCCGCACAACATTCTGATCAACGCGGTCGCGCCCGGCGCGGTCGATACACGCCTGTTCGAGAATATCGATCCGGCGGCGGTGGCGGCGTATACCGAGACTGTGCCGCTCAAACGCATGGCGGAACCGCTGGAGATCGCGCACGCGATTCTCGCGCTGGCATCACCGGAAATGACGTGGGTCACCGGCGCGACGCTGGATGCGAACGGCGGCGTGGTGATGGTCTGAATTGCAGGCAGGATGGGTGAGGGGTGACTATAACGAACGGGGCGATCCATTGGATCGCCCCGTTGCGTTTGAACGGATGCTACATATTGCCGCGTTACTCCACGTCGGGCGCGATTGGCTCAACGTCGATGGGCGCGGGTTCGAGTGTCACTTCCGGTTGCGGTTCGGGTTCCAATGTAACTTCGGGCAGCGGATCAGGCGTCACTTCGGGCAGGGGTTCGGGTGTGACTTCGGGCGCAGGTTCGCCTGCGCCTTCACCACCGCCGCCCGTGATCAGATCGAAGTTGCCTTCGCTGCTCCACGCGCTGTAACCACCCGTCGGACTCCACGCCAGCACCCACCAGCGATGCGCGCCGTCGGTCAGCGTCGCCGGACTGACAGCACACACGCCGCCCGCGCAGATCGCCGCCTGATCGAACCACTGATCCAGCACATGCACGCCTTCCGCACGGCTGATCCACAGGTAATACCACGTTGCGCTATCGACCGCGTTCCACGTGAAGGCGGGCTGCGTGTTGTCGATCACGCCCAAGGGCGCGGTTAACGTGGGCGCGTCGGGTTCGATGGCAACCGTGAACTGCGTTTCCGCCGTCCATGCGCCATAGCCGCCCTCAGCGTTCCAGGTTTGCACCCACCAGCTATACACGCCTGTCGGCAGATTTAAGCCGGGCGTCACGTCGCAGGTTGCCGCGCCGCAGATCGATGTTGTTTCGTACCACTGGCTCAGCACAGGCGCACCGCCGCCGCTGACCCAGAGCAGATACCACGACACGCCGGGGACGTTCGACCAACTGAAGGTCGGCGTTCCGGTGTCGATGCTGCCTATTGGCGCGATAGGTGTGGTGGCGCCGGGCGCGATGGCGATGTTGAATAGGTTCGCGCTTGTCCATGCGCCGTAGCCATCGGTGGAACTCCACGCACGCACCCACCATTGATAATGACCACTCGGCAGACTGACGCCAGCGTTGACCTGACACACGCCCAGCGCGCAGATCGCGGCTTGATCATGCCATTGGTCGGTGATGAACTCGCCACTGCGACTGATCCACAGTTGATACCACGTCGCGCCCGTGACCTCATTCCAACTGAACATCGTGTTGGAAGTGGCAACTGTGCCAAGCGGACTGATCACAACCGGCGGCGGCAGCGGCGCGCCGACGGTGAATGTCCATGTGCTGTTGACTTGCTGCACCCCTTCGCCGGGTTCGTCCGTGCGCCCGCTGATGTTGACGGCATACTCGCCCGCCGCCAGCGGTGCATCCGGTGTAAAGGTGCTGGTCAGCGTGCCAGCGTCGTAAGCCAGCGATCCGCTGACCGCGCCGCTGGGTCCTGTGACGGTGAAACCCGCCGCATCCGTGACCGAATCGACGCTCATCGCCTGACTCCACATCGCGGTGATCAGCGTATCGGGTGCGGCGACAGTTTGATCAAACGGGAACACCGCGATCACATACGGGTCGCGCCAATTGGCGACCGTGTTCTCGACCAACTGAATGCCGCTGCCACCTTCCATGGCGGTGACGAAACGATTATCGACTTCGCCGTTGCCGTCGGCTTGCTTCTCGACGGTATCCCACGAGCCGCGCGTGTATTTGTATTCGATGGTGGTGCCGGGCGGCAGCATAAACGTGTATTCCCACACGTTAGCGCTCACCTGCGTCATCACCACCGCGCCGGGATCCCACTGCGGCAAGCCCGCGCCCAGATTACCGACGATGTAGACGCTGCCGGGGGTGTGATCCGGCACGGTGACACGCACCGTGACCTCCACATCAGGGGGCGGCGGCGGCGGATCGCCTTC
>JBGSRB010000213.1:0-1670 GCA_041737735.1 Anaerolineae bacterium
CGCGGCGATCAGCGGCGCGGGCTTGGGACAAGTGACCGCGATCCTGCATGGCGCGGGCAACCTTGCCGATAAGCTGATCGAGAACAAGACTGCTGCCGACTTTGAAAAGGTCTACGCCGCCAAAGTCGAAGGGCTGGAGCATCTGCTCGCGGTCGTGCCGAACGATCAACTCACCCACCTGATCCTATTTTCATCGGTGGCGGGCTTTTACGGCAACATCGGGCAGGCGGATTACGCCATCGCCAACGAGATTCTCAACAAAGCCGCGCACAGTTTCAAAGCGCGTTATCCCGCGTGTCACGTCGTCTCGATCAACTGGGGTCCGTGGGATGGCGGCATGGTCACGCCGCAGTTGCGCGCCTACTTCGACAGCCTCGACATCAAGGTGATTCCGGTTGAAGTCGGCACGCGCATGTTGGTCGATGAACTGGCGCGCGGTGGTGTCAACGGCGCGCCCGCCCAGATCGTGATCGGCAGCGCGATTCGTCCGCAACCGAGCGCGCCCGCGCCCGAATTGCATACCTATCAACTCAAGCGCACGCTGCATCTGGATCAAAGTCCGTTCTTGGGCGATCACGTGGTCAACGGACAAGCCGTGCTGCCGATGGTCAGCGCGATGTCGTGGATGTCGAGTGCGTGCGAAGGGATTCATCGCGGCTTTCGTTATTTCAGCTTCGAGAATTACCGCGTGCTGAAAGGCATCGTGTTTGATCACACGCTGGCGGCGGAATACACGCTCGAATTGAAGGAAGTCGCCAAAAGCGCCGATGAAATTCGCATTGATGCGCTCGTGCGCAGCCTCAGCGCGGAGGGCAAGCCGCGCTTTCACTACAGCGCGCAGATCGTGTTACGCGCGCGTGTGCCGGAAACACCGTTCATCGACACCGCGCCGCTGGCAAATGCTCACAGCGACATCGACGGCGCGCCGCTTTATCACGACGGCACGCTGTTTCACGGCTACAGCTTTCAGGGCGTTGAGCGCCTGCTGCATGTTGACGATCACGGCTTGATTATGCGCTGCGAGCTGCCGCTGGTCGATGACGCCTATCAAGGGCAGTTTCCGATCCAAGCGTTCAACTATTTCATGGTCGATATTGGCTTGCAGAGCATCGGCATCTGGTCGCGCCGCACCTATGACATGGGCAGTTTGCCTTTACGTGCGGGGCGCGGCTTTCAATATCGCGACGGCGTGCAAGGGCAGATGTTCTACGTGACCATGACCGTGCGCGCGCACAATTCCACCAACGTGACCGCCGACATCGTGCTGCACGATGCCGATGGGCGTGTCTACATGACGATTGACGAACTCGAAGTGACCATGAGTCAGCGTCTCAACGAGTTATTCCTGAATAATCGACTGCCAGCAACCCCATGAACCAAACCCACACACACGACAAAATCGCCATCATCGGCGCGGCGTGCCTGTTTCCCGGCGCGGCGACGCTCGATGAGTATTGGCGTAACCTGATCAACGGCGTGAACAGCACATCGCTGGCGACCGCCGAACAGTTCGGCGCTGATCCGGGGTTGTATTACGATCCGCAGCGGCGCGCGCACGACACCACCTACTCGCTGCGCGGCGGCTACGTGACCACACCCGTAGACATTCCCGCAGGTATGGATAAAGCGGCGGCGTGGTCGCTGCATGTCGCGCGTGCCGCTTTGCAATC
>JBGSRB010000216.1:0-2396 GCA_041737735.1 Anaerolineae bacterium
CGTTGAAGATTATAAGACCCTACAAGCTTGTTATCATAGGTGCAGCACGGGTCGATTGGCAATAGTGGCTTTTAGCACAATCAGCCCTTAATCGTGATCCGCAATCATGATCTCATGTCCTTCGCGCGCCGATTGATAGCAAGCATCAATGATGCGCGCGCGCCGCAGCCCTTCGGCACCCGCGTGTGCTGACCAATCGCCGCCTTCGATCACCTGCAAGAAGTGGCGCACGGTGCCGAGGTGCATATCGCCCATTTCGACTTCGGGATAAATGTCAGCCGGCGCGCCGCCGATGTCCGCGTAGATCGCCAGCGAATTTTCCGCTTTGTAATTGACAAACTTGATCTGCGCGCCGCCATCTGTGCCGTGCAGTGACACGCCGAATTGATCATTGTTCTCGCGGTAAAGCGCCCATGCCGCCTCCAGTTGCAGCGATTTACCGTCCTCAAGGCGAATCAGCGCCAGCGCGAAGTCTTCCACATCGTATGAACTGCTGCCGCCGACTTTGTTATCACTGCTGCGTCCGCCTTTGCCGCGTGTCCCCAGTTCGGCATACGTCACGCCGCTGACTGCCACGATGCGCGGTTCACCCATGAGATACAGCGCCATATCCAACACATGCACGCCCAGATCGATCAGGGGTCCGCCGCCCGCCAGTTCCATCGTCGTAAACCAACCGCCCATGCCGGGGATGCCGTTGCGCCGCTGCCAGAAGGCTTTGGCATGATAAATATGCCCCAACTTGCCTTCATCAATGTAGCGCTTGAGCGTGGTCACAGCGCCGCGTTCGCGGTGGTTGAAGGCGGTTTTCAACACCCGATTCGCCGCGCGTGCCGCTGCCACCATCGCTTCGGCTTCGGGCGCGGTGCGCGCCAACGGCTTCTCGCACAACACATGCTTGCCGCTTTCCAGCGCGGCGATGCTGATCGGCGCGTGCAGATAATTGGGCGTCGCCACGCTCACAATATCGATGTCAGTGCGCGCCAGCATATCGTTGTAGTCAAGATACAAATGCTCGATGCCGTGTGCGGCACCGACTTTAGCGAGCTGCGCGTCGCGCGGGTCTGCCAGCGCGACGACTTCGACCTGCGGAAACTGCTTGTAACACTTGAGATGGGTTTCGCCCGCCCAACCCAAACCAATAATTCCAACACGGAGTTTGTTCGATGGCATGATGCTCTATTCTCCCGGACGCGAGTCCACTACGCTGTTTAATCGCCACACGCGATATTGTACGCTTGATCGGTCGAGGCGTTGAGGTTGGACTTAAGACATTTGGCACAGCGAGAGAATTGATCGCGTCAATTCCCTCACTAAAGCTAAAGCTGGTTGTGGTGAAGCGTTAAGCGGGCGGCACGACACCGATGGTCAGCAGGATGTTGGCATACAAGCGTTGTTCGCCAGTGGCGATCACGAGGCTGACGTGCGGGTGGGATGCCGCATCATAAAAGGCGAAGCGCTCCACGGGTTGCAGCGTTAGATCAGCGGGCAGCAGACGGCGAAAATCCACGAAGATTTCCGGCTCAGCGCCCGGTTTGGTCATGACTTCCGCCGCTTCAATCGGGATCGCGCTGACTAATACTTCCAGCACATCGGTGACGGTCAGCTTACCGGGCGCGAGATTGAGATACACATGATCGGCGGCGGCGTTGGTGTGCGTGCCGAACGGATAGTTGCCGTCCGCGATCAGCACCTTACTGCCATGACCTGATGTGCCGAGTGTGTAAAGGATTTCAGGATGCAGCAGCGTCGTTTTAAGCATGAAGATGATCCTTAAGTTGTGATTTCTAGGAAAAAATATCAACCTGATGTGATGCTAGTAGGGGCTTGGCGCACCAAACCCCTACAGAAGAACTACGTTAGGGCGCATCGTCCGCGGGTGTGACGGACGGCAGCGGCAGATCATCGTTTGCCGCGGGTGGCGCACTCGAGATTGAGCGATCATTGGCGCGCAGCATATCGAGCAGGCGCGCGAAGCGATGGACGGTGGCTTCCATATCTTCGCCGCTGAGCGCTTCAACTTTACTGCGGAACACTTCCGCTACTTCGGGGATATTCATGAGCATATCCATGAGCGTATTGCCTGTGCCACCTGTGCCGTTCGAGCCGTTGTTGCCAAACTGCACGATCCGCACATTGTTGCCCAAGCCGCCCATCGCTTCCGAGATGGCGCGCACTTTCTCAACATCCGCCTGCGTGATCTGCTCGATTAGGAATTGGCGCAGGTTGATTTCGTTTTCGGCAGCGCTGGCAGCCGCCAATTCGCGGCGACCTTCCGCCTCTGCCAGCAGATTCGCGCGTTCGCCTGCCGCTTCCGCTTCGCGCATGGCTTGCAGCGCAATCGCTTCCGCGCGACCTCTTTGCTCGGTGGCGCTGGCGTCGGCTTCGGCGCGTGT
>JBGSRB010000223.1:0-6081 GCA_041737735.1 Anaerolineae bacterium
AGGCGTGATGCGCGCTGCCATCGCGCACGGGGATGCAGCGGATGATCCCGCCGCATTGGTCGAGGTCGCGCGCACTTCACCGGATATGAGCGGCTGGAATCTGGTGGACGATGTGACCTGCGCCGAATCCTATCACTGGACGGACGGCAGCGATCCACAGTTTTACGGCGCGCCCGCCGCTGACGCCGACAAGCCGCTGATCGTCGCTTATGACACAGGCATCAAGCACAACATTCTACGCATGATGACGGATCGCGGTCTGCGTGTGGCAGTCGTGCCAGCGCAAACGCCTGCCGCCGATGTGCTGGCGCTCGATCCAGCGGGCGTGTTCCTCAGTAACGGACCCGGCGACCCTGCCGCCGTCGATTACATGATCACCAACGTGCGCGATCTGCTGGGCAAAACGCCGATCTTCGGCATCTGCTTGGGACATCAAATTCTCGCGCTGGCATTGGGCGGCACCACCGAAAAGATGCGCTTTGGACATCGCGGCGGCAATCAACCTGTGAAGAACCTGCTCACGGGCGTAGTCGAGATCAGCGCGCATAATCACGGGTTCGCCGTCACGCCCGACAGCGCCTTGAACGGCGCGGAAGTCACGCACATCAACCTGAACGACAACACCATCGAAGGCTTGCGCCACGTGGAATTGGGCGCGTTCAGCGTGCAGTATCACCCGGAAGCATCACCGGGCCCGCACGATTCGCTCTACCTGTTCGATGAGTTTGTCGGGCGGGTGAAGGGGGAAGCGCTGCGTGTTGAATCGCAGTAGCACATTTGCTATTTGGTAGAAGGATAAAATAATGGCGACTTCGCTCATCACTAAACCGATCACGCTTGATGAACTTCAAGCCGTTGATGGTTTGGATGAATACAAGGGAATAGAAATTGTCGATGGCATGTGGACACCGAAACATTCCGAGAACAGCATGAGCATTCCACATGGCAAATTTGGCGCGCGTTTGATCGGACTCTTGGTTAACTTTGTTGACGCAAATGCGCTTGGCGAAGTCTATATGAGTGAAACCATGTTCGTGATGAATATCGATCCAGATGGTGTTCGCACCATGCGTAAACCAGACATTGCCTTTGTCACGGCGGATCGTGTGATCAGCGCGGAAGGGCTGTATTATTTTCAAGCGCCTGATCTCGCAGTTGAGGTGATTTCGCCTTCGGATCGACGTCCCGGCGTGCTGCATAAAAAGCTGACTGATTATTTCACCTACGGCACACAGCAAGTGTGGTTGGTCGATTATGATGAAAAGCGGATCATTGTGCAAAATGCTGATGGTTCAGCAACGACACTCAGCAGCGAAGATGTGCTTCACGGCGGCGATCTGCTGCCCGGTTTTACGCTTAACCTTGCCGACTTTTTCGACGCTTAATCATGCCCAAACGAACTGACATTCACACCATCATGATCATCGGCTCGGGCCCCATCGTCATTGGGCAGGGCTGCGAATTTGACTACAGCGGCGTGCAGGCGTGTAAAGTGCTGCGCGCGCAAGGCTATCGCGTGGTGCTGGTCAACAGCAACCCCGCCACCATCATGACCGATCCCGAATTTGCCGACGCGACCTATGTCGAACCGCTGACGCCGGAAATTTGCGAACGCATCATCGCGCGCGAACAACCCGACGCCCTGCTGCCGACCGTCGGCGGACAGACCGCGCTTAATCTCGCCAAAGAATTGGCGGAGAATGGCGCGTTAGAGCGCCACAACGTCGAATTGATCGGCGCGAAGTTGGAAAGCATCGATCTGGCGGAGGATCGTCAATTGTTCCGCGCGGCGATGGACGAAATCGGCTTGGACTCGCCGCCGAGCGAGATCGCGCGCAGTGTGGACGATGCTTTACGCATCGCGGAACAATTGGGCTACCCGATTCTGGTGCGTCCGTCGTTCACGTTGGGCGGTTCGGGCGGCGGTATCGCCTTTGACGCCGATCAACTGCGCGATATTGCCGAACGCGGCTTGAAGCTCAGCCCGGTTCGCAGCGTGCTGATCGAGATGAGCGTGATCGGCTGGAAAGAATATGAACTCGAAGTCATGCGCGACACGGCGGGAAATTTTGTCGTGGTCTGCACGATTGAGAATCTCGATCCGATGGGCGTGCATACGGGCGACAGCATCACAGTAGCGCCCGCGCAAACCCTGACGGACAAAGAATTGCAACGCTTACGCAACATGGCGCGTAAGGTGCTAAATCGTGTTGGCTTGGCGACGGGTGGCGCGAATGTGCAGTTTGCCGTCAACCCCGATGATGGGCGCGTGTTCGTGATCGAGATGAACCCGCGCGTGTCGCGCTCGTCAGCGTTGGCGAGTAAAGCGACCGGCTTTCCGATTGCCAAGATCGCGGCGCTGCTGGCGGTCGGCTTCTCGCTCGACGAGATTCCCAACGACATCACGCGCGAAACGCCCGCATCGTTTGAACCATCGCTCGATTACGTTGTGGTCAAAATTCCCCGCTGGGATTTCGAGAAATTCCCCGGCGCGGATCATAGACTCGGCACACAAATGAAGGCGATTGGCGAAGTCATGGCGATTGGGCGCACCTTCCCCGAAGCGCTGCAAAAAGGCATTCGCGCACTCGACATCGGGATAATGGGTTTTGGCTATAAGCTGCTGCAATCATCGCCCGAAGCGCTGCAAATGCCCACCGCGCAGCGCTTGTTTCAAGTGGCGTCAGCGCTGCATGAAGGCGTGTCGCTGGTTGAAATTGTCGAACAAACGCGCTTTGATGCGTGGTTTGTGCGTCAGCTTGCCGACATCATCACGATCCGCGATGCAGTGGTTGATAAACATCTCACGCTCGATCAACTGGATCGCGCTGATTGGCTCAAGCTCAAGCGCTACGGCTTCAGCGATCATCACATCGCGCGCCTGATCAACGTTGATGAAAGCGCCGTGCGCGCGCAGCGGAAAGCATTGGGTGTGATTCCGTCGTATTATCGCGTCGATACCTGCGCGGCGGAATTTGCAGCGCACACACCTTACCTGTATTCGACTTACGAAGAAGACGATGAAGCCGAACCCACCGACCGCCCGAAGGTGATCATTCTTGGCGGCGGACCCAACCGCATCGGGCAGGGGATCGAGTTCGATTACTGCTGTGTTCATGCCTGCTTCGCGCTCAGCGAGATGGGTTACGAGACGATCATGGTCAACTGTAACCCTGAGACAGTCAGCACCGATTACGATACGGCGGATCGCCTGTATTTCGAGCCGCTGACCGCCGAAGATGTGCTGAACATCATCGACCGTGAGCAGCCCGTGGGCGTGCTGGTGCAGTTTGGTGGGCAAACGCCGCTGAACATCGCCAAACAGCTTGCCGACGCGGGCGCGCCGATCTGGGGGACGAGCGTCGATACGATTGATCTGGCGGAAGACCGCGAACGCTTCAACGCGCTTATGCGCGAACTTGATATTCCGCAGCCAGCGGGCGCGACCGCGCTCACCCGTGAAGATGCGCTGCGCGTGGCGAACACCATCGGTTATCCGGTGTTGGTGCGTCCGTCGTATGTGTTGGGTGGCAAAGGCATGGCGATTGTGTTTGACGACGCCATGCTCAACCAATGGATGGATGAACATCCCGAAGCGCTTGGTAACCCCGTGCTGCTCGATCAATTTCTCGACGATGCCTTTGAAGTCGATGTTGACGCGCTGTGCGATGGCGAACACGTGACCATCGGGGGGATTATGCAGCACATTGAAGAAGCAGGCGTTCACAGCGGCGACTCGGCGTGCGTGCTGCCGCCTTACAAAGTCAGCTACTATCACATCGAAATCATCCGTGAATATGCCGACCGCATCGGCAAGGCGTTGGGCGTCAAGGGCTTGTTCAACATTCAATTGGCGATCAAGGATGATGTCGTCTATGTGCTGGAAGTCAACCCGCGCGCCAGCCGCACCGTGCCGTTTGTGAGCAAAGCGACAGCGCATCCGTTGGCGCGCTATGCGGCGCAGATCGCCGCCGGACAAACGTTGGCGCAAATCGGCTTCACCGATGAGCCGCGCGTGGATGGCTTCTTCGTTAAAGAGGCGGTGTTGCCTTTCCAGAAGTTCCCCGGTGTGGATGCGCGTTTGGGGCCTGAAATGCGCTCGACGGGTGAAGTGATGGGTCATGCGTCCAGTTTTGGACACGCCTTCGCCAAAGCGGAAATGGCAGCGAACACTGCCTTGCCCCAAAGTGGCACGGTGTTTATCAGCGTGAACAACCACGACAAAGGCGCGGTGCTGAAGATCGCGCGCGACTTGCATCAATTGGGTTTTGAACTGGCTGCCACGCGCGGCACGGCGCAGTTCTTGGAAAGCGTGGGCTTGCCCGCACGGGTGATCAACAAGGTCAGCGAAGGCGCGCCGACGATCATCGATGTGATCCGCGCGGGCGAGATCGGTCTGATCATCAACACACCGCGCGGCGGTCAAGCGCATTACGACGGCATGTTGATTCGTGGTGCAGCGGCGTCTTATGGCGTGCCGATCCTCACGACGCTGAGCGCGGCGACCGCCAGCGTGCAAGGCATCAAGGCGCTGCGCCTGAAACCGCTGAAAATTCGCAGTTTGCAGGCGCATCATCACAACGGATAAGCACAATTAAGCCCAAGCGGGTGCAGCGAGTTGGCACCCGCTTAGGGTGAGACGGGCGAACAAGTGCGCAGATCGCGCCCACCTGTGATGGCGGAAGTGCGCGTGCAAGTGCCACAGGCAAATCCGAGGGTTCCCGATACGGTCGGCACTACGGGCGTAAGCAAATGTTCACTGCTGGTGACAAACCCGCTGATCGAGTCGCCAATTGAGTCACTCACGCCGTCATATGGCCCTTCGCTGCTGCCCCACCACGAACGATAGACAATGGTCACGCCGTCTGGTGCGGTGTCGACAAGTGCGACATCATCATTGCCCACGATGCAAACTCGGTTGAAGGTCGTGCTATAGAGGCTGCTGGAAGGATCGCCGTTGTTCAGGTATCCCCCGCCTAGGTTAAACTCTAACGCCGAATATTCCATGCTGAATATGCCTAAGTTGTGGTGAATGCCACCTACGCCCTGGGTGCCTGTGTTGAAACGTACAAATACGCCGAGCATATCGAGAAAGCTGGTTGAACCACCTTTATAAATGCCGCCGCCGCTGGCTGCGCTATTGTATTCAATATTGGTTCCTTCGGTGATTATTGTGTCCCCACTGACGTGCAGCCCGCCGCCTTGCAGGAAGGCGATATTGTTGGTGATGAGGCTGCTGAAGATCCATGTGCGTCCCGTAGTGAACACACCTGCGCCACCTGAGGCACGATTATCACTGATGATAGAATCGGTGGCAATAAGTATGCCTGTGCTGCGAATGCCGCCGCCGCCATCCAGCGGAAAAAAGCCCATGCCACCATGCCGCACCGTCACCGCCTGTAGCGTGAAATAACCCACATCTGTCACATTAAAGACGCGATAATTGACCGTGTTTGGGGTTGCTGCTGCTTCTATAATTGTATTGGCGCGAACGCCGGAAAGACTGTTAAGCGTGATCGAGGAGGCGATGGTTAATTCGCTGCCCAATGTTAGGCGATAAACGCCATCACTCAAACGGATCGTGTCAGCGCCACTTCCCGCTGGACAACCGCCATAGGCGGCGTCAGTGTTAGCAGCGATGATAGCCTCCCGCAGGGAACAACCGACACCCGCACCGGGATGACTGTCTTCGTCAGTTGAGGTTGTGACCATAATTGTCACTGCGAAAACAGGGGTTGCGCCCTGTAAATTCAATGCTGCCAGTACAAGGATAATTAAAACAAAGGCTTGCCCATGTTTCCGCATGACGTGAAGAATCCTTAGTTTATGAAGCTGACGCGCGTATACTGAAAGTGTAACCTGACTATAAAAAAAGTAAACCAACTACTGATAGCGATCACTCGGTGCCACCCTGTACGGGCGAAGTGCGGTAAAATCTAACGTTGAGCGTGACGATAACCTATGGGCGAAAGTGATTCTGCAAATGACGCAAACACAATTTGATACTTTGATCATCGGCGCAGGCTTAGCGGGAATTATGGCAGCGCGTGAACTCAAAGCCGCGGGCAAGCGCGTGCTGGT